>DATGEF010000688.1:0-22926 GCA_035310405.1 Chloroflexia bacterium
AGGCCCTGCGCAATGCCGGGCGCTTCTTGCAGGAGGCTGGCGCCCAGGCGGTCAAGCTCGAAGGGGCCGACACCCTCCCCACCATCCGCCGGATCGTGGCCGCCGGTATCCCCGTGATGGGCCACCTGGGGCTGACTCCGCAATCGGTCAACCAGCTGGGCGGCTGGAAAGCACAGGGCAAGACTCCGACCGCGGCCGCCCAGATGCTCGACGAGGCCCTGGCCTTGCAAGACGCCGGGATTTTCGCCCTCGTGCTGGAAACGGTGCCCGCGACTCTCGCCCGCATCATCTCGGAGCGCCTGCAGATCCCGACGATCGGCATCGGCGCGGGCCCGCATTGTGATGGCCAGGTCCAGGTCCTGCATGATCTGCTGGGCTGGTACCCTGACCGGGTACCCCGCCACGCCCACCCCTACGCACAGCTCGGCAGCACCATTCGCGACGCCTTTGCCGCCTATAAAGCCGATGTCCAGGCCGGCACCTTCCCGGGCCCGGCGCAGACGATCGATGTCGATCCGGCACTCCTCGCCCACCTCGAAAACGCGGCCACCCCGCCGCTGCCGCCGCCGGGCGCCCCCGCATCCGACAAAACCGATCCCGATCTCCGCTATGGCGGCACGCCACCCAGCCCATCGATCAACCAACCACGATAACCATCCGAGCTTCCACGCTCCATCCGTCTCACTGACGACTGACGACTGACGACCGACGACTGAAAGCAGCTATGCACGTATTGCGCACGATCGCCGATCTGCGGGGCGCCCGGGAAGCCCTCCCGGCCGGCACCCGCATCGGCTTTGTCCCGACCATGGGTTATCTGCATGCCGGCCACCTGGCGCTGGTCGGGCAGGCCCGGGCGGAGTGCGATCTCGTGGTGGTCAGCATCTTCGTCAACCCCACCCAATTCGGTCCGCACGAAGACCTGAGCCGCTACCCCCGGGATGAGGCCCGCGACCTCGGCCTCCTGGCGCCGGCCGGAGTCGATTGGGCGTTCGTGCCGGCCGCGGCCGAGATCTATCCCCCCGGCTTCCAAACCTACGTGGAAGTGCGGGAGGTCACCACCGTGCTGGAGGGCGCCGCCCGCCCGGGGCATTTCACCGGCGTGGCCACCGTGGTCGCCAAGCTCTTCAACCTGGTACAGCCCCAGGCCGCCTATTTCGGCCAGAAAGATGCCCAACAGGTTGTCGTCATCCGCCGCATGGTCCAAGACCTCCAGATCCCCGTGCGGATCGCCGTCGGCGCTACCGTACGCGAGGCGGACGGCGTGGCCCTGAGCTCACGCAATGTCTACCTGGACTCCGCCGAGCGCCAGGCGGCCCGGGTGCTCTCCCGCGCCCTGACCGCCGCCACGTCCGCCTGGGCGGCAGGCCAACGCGATGGCGATCAGCTGCGCGCCCTCATGCACGGACTCCTGGCCGCGGAGCCGCTGGCCCATCCGGACTACGTCAGCGTCGCCGACCCGGATACCCTGGCCGAACTGACCACCATTCCGCCGCACCAGGACGCCCTCGTCTCCCTGGCCGTGCGCATCGGGCGCGGCACCCGCCTGATCGACAATGTGCTGCTGCATGACCAGTGACCAGTGACCAGTGACCGGTGACCAGATGTAGGGACCACGGGGATCGTCGGCAGTGGGGGTCCCACTTGACGGCAACGCGGCGTCTGCCGTAAACTCTATTGACGTCTCTGCCTACTGCCTACTGCCTACTCGTCTGCCTACTCATCTGCCTACTGAAAGCCGCCAATGTTGCTCGCTATCGACGTGGGAAACACCCACACGGTCCTTGGTCTGTATGAGGGCGCTACGCTCCAGGCATCCTGGCGCGCCGCGACCGAGCGCGGGCGCACGGCCGACGAATGGGGCGCCTTGCTCTACACGTACCTGGCCACCCGGGGCCTGGGCCTCGCCACCGTCCAGGCCTGTATCCTCGCCAGTGTCGTGCCGCCGGTCAGCATGGCCCTGCGGGAGATGAGCCTGCGCCTGCTGGGCAAAGCCGCCCTGGTCATCGAGCCGGGGCTCAAAACCGGGGTCCGCCTGGCGATTGATAACCCTCGCGAGGTGGGTGCCGATCGCGTGGTGAATACCGCCGCCGCTTTCAAGCGCTACGGCGGGCCCTGTATCGTTGTCGATTTTGGCACGGCGACCACGTTCGATGCCGTCGGCGCGGATGGCGCGTACCTGGGCGGCGCGATTGCCCCGGGCCTCAACACGGCGGCCGAAGCCCTCTACCGCTCGGCCGCCCGGCTGCACGCGGTCGAATTGATCGCCCCGCGGAGCGTGATCGGTAAAAACACGGTCAGCAGCATGCAGGCGGGGATCGTCCTCGGCTATGTCGCCCTCGTGGAAGGCCTGATCGCCCGCCTGAAAGCCGAGCTACAACCGGGCAGCGCCGGGCCCATTCCCGTGATCGCCACCGGCGGCCTTAGCAGCTTGATTGCGTCGGAGACGTCCACAATCACCCACACGGCCCCCGACCTGACCCTGGATGGCTTGCGCATTATTTATGAGCTGAATGCACCCTGAAATCGGGTATAACCAGGGCCCACGGAAATCTAAATCTACGCCTTACACATTAGGACGAGGAACCCGATGACCGCGTTGGAGAATCAGCAAATCGTGCTCGGCGTCTGTGGCGGGATTGCGGCCTATAAAGTGGCCGATCTGGCCAGCAAGCTGGTGCAAGCCGGCGCGCAGGTGGATGTGATCATGACCGCCGCCGCCCAACGCTTTGTCACGCCGCTGACGTTTGCGGCGCTGACCCACCGCCCGGTGCGCACCGATCTCTATGCCGACTGGCTCGGCGACGAGACCGGGCATGTGGCCCTGGCCCGAACCGCGGCCGCCGTCGTCGTCGCGCCGGCGACGGCCAACACCATCGCGCGGTTGGCGCTCGGCCTGAGCGATGACCTGCTGGCGGCCGTCGCCCTGGCGACCACGGCGCCGCTCCTGCTGGTGCCAGCCATGGAACCCCATATGTATCAGCACCCGGCCACCCAGGCGCACCTGGCGACCTTACGGGAGCGCGGGGCGCTGATCCTGGAACCCGGCCACGGGCGACTGGCCTCTGGGGCCCACGGTGTGGGCCGCCTGCCCGAGACCTCGGAGATTCTGGGCGCGTTACGTAACTTGCTGGGCCGGACGGGCCCGCTGGCCGGGCGGCGCATTGTGATTACCGCCGGGGGGACCCAGGAGCCGCTGGATCCGGTCCGCTATATCGGCAATCGCTCATCCGGCCAGATGGGTTGGGCCTTAGCCGAGGCGGCCCTGGATCTGGGCGCCGCCGTCACCTTGATCCATGGGCCGGTGCTCCGCCCCCCGCCCTATGGCGTGACCGCAGTGGCTGTCGGCACGACTCGCGAATTGGAGGAAGCGGTACGGGCCGCCGTGCCGAGCGCGGCCGCCCTGGTCATGGCGGCCGCCCCAGCAGACTACCGGCCCGCCGAGGTGGCGACCCAGAAGATCAAAAAAGCGCCGGACCAGGATCGGTTTACCCTTTCCCTGGTGAAAAACCCCGATATCCTGGCGGGCTTGCGCGATCTGCCGGGCACCGAACACCTGGTGCGCGTCGGCTTCGCGGCCGAGACCGAAGGATTGCTCGCCCACGCCCGGAGCAAGCTCGCCGCGAAAGGCCTCGATCTCATCGTCGCCAACGACGCGACGAGCAGTATTGGCGCCGCCGAGAGCAGCGCCATCCTGGTCGACGTGGCCGGCAGCGAAGAGCTGCCGGTGCAGCCCAAAGCCCGAACGGCGGGGCAGATCATGGCCCGGGTGGTCGATTTGCTGCGTCGTAACGGTCACCTTTAACCCTCCGTTATAAGCCATGCAGATAAAAACAGCGTTACACCAACAGCTATTCGACGATCCATCCTCAGGCGTGTACAGGGAGTGGACGAATGCGGACGGAAGATTTGCTGGCCGCATGCCTGGAAACCCGGGCGCAGGGACAGTCGCCAACCCAACTACTCGTCGAGCACGCGACCGCCGATCAGCGGGCGGAGCTGGAATCCCTCCTGCAGCTCGCCGCCCGCCTGGAGCACCTGGCCGCCCCCGAGATCCATCCCGAAGTGCGCGAGGCCATGACGGCCCGCCGCTTACGCCTCTTCTTTCGCGGCGTCAAACACATCGAAAACCGAGGATTGACCTCCTAACCCCCGGGCGGCGGCCAGCGGGCTGGCCAGGCCAACTATGACCATAACACTGAACCCCAACGAAGCCGGGCATTGGCTCGTCTTGCTCTTGATTGCCGCCCTGGCCGGGCTGGCGGTCGAGGTGGTCCGCGGCGGCGGGCTCCCGCTGGGGTTCGTCGGCGAGATCGCCGCCGCGGCGCTCGGCGCCTGGATCGGGGGGGACCTCGTGCAGGCCCATATTGTGATCATGCCCCAACCCGCATTTCAAGGCGTCGCGCTGGTGCCGGCGATCGTCGGCGCGCTGATTATCGGGTTCCTCTGGGGCCTCCTGGGGGGCCGTAGGCGGCAGCGGTACTATTAAGAGCGTCAAAATCGGGTCTCCCGGGGGCCGAAAACTTGACAATAGCAAGCCTCTGTGATATGATCGACCCTGACCGCGATCCCTGGATCCTGGTGGTGACCGGCACCGTTTACCCCTCTTGAGGATACGCATGCCAGATAAGACTCGCGAAAATCCCGCCGCCCAGACCGATTCCCGCGACGACCTAGAGGACAACCAGGATGATACAGAGGCGGTGGCCATCGAGCCATCCGGAACGGTCGCCAACCTCGGGCTGCGCGGCCGGCCCGCCGCCCGCGAGCGCCCCGCCCTAGCACGGACGACGGTCAGCCCGATCAACGCCGATCGCCCCGTGTTTACGCTCAGCGTCGCGGCCGATTTACTCGGGATGCACCCGCGCACCTTACGCATTTATGAAGAAGAAGGCCTGGTGGTGCCGGCCCGCACGGCGACCAAGCGGCGGCGCTATTCGCAGAACGACATCCGGCGCTTCCAGTTCATTCAGCACCTCACACAACGCCTGCGGGTGAACCTGGCGGGCGTCCGGATCATCCTCGAAATGATGAATGCCCTCGAAGGCTGTGGCGTCGATTTCACACCCCGGCTCTACGAGATGGGCGACCAGCTCGCCGGCGATCTCACCAGTACGAATACGCCGCTCTAACCATCCGGTTCTCCCCTGCTCCCGCAGCTGAGAGGCTCGCCCGATCGGCGGGCCTGATTTTTGCTCTAACGGCCTGCAGCAGCGGCAGACCGTTTTGCTGTTTGCTGCCCCTGCCTTCCCGACCGACCGTTCCCGGGAGCGGATCGCCGGCGTGCAGGACCGCAGGTGTGCAAGACCGTAGAATTGGAGGACCGCAGTATGTTGCCCATACCTAACCTGGTCAATGTCTTCAAACGATCGTTTTCTGAATTCGGCAAAGACGATATCGGCAATCTCGCAGCGGCGCTGGCCTTTGCGACCTTCTCCAGCATTTTCCCGCTGATCTTGTTTCTGGTCACGGTCGCTAGCCTGTTCGTGACGAAACAACAGGCCACGGCCTGGGTGTTGCAAAACGTGCCGAACATGCAAGGTAACGGGGGGGATGATATCTTCCTCAAGACGGTTACCGGTGTGATCGATGCCCGTGGCGGCGTCAAGGGGATTGCCGGGCTGGTGGGCCTGCTTAGCTTGATGGTCAGTGCCGGCGGGGCCTTTGCCACGCTGCAAACCGCGATCAATCGGGCCTGGGGCTGTGCGAAAGCGGGGAGCTTGATCAAGGATAAAGTAATTGCCTTCCTTATGGTGCTCGGAGTCGCGGTCGTCCTCGTCATCTCGACCGTCGTGTCGTCGATCCTCAACGGCATCCAGCAGGGCACGGCCGGGATCATTGGCAGCTTCCCCTGGCTCTGGCAGATCTTGAACCTGATCGTGTCCATCGGGCTCATGACCGGCGTGATCACTATCCTGTTCCGCACCATGCCGCGCTGTAAAGTAAATTGGGGCGATGTCTGGCCGGCTGCGTTACTCACGGCCGTGCTCTGGGAACTGCTCAAACAGCTCTTCGCTTACTACCTGGGACACTTCGCCAACTACCAGGCCGTCTACGGCACCCTGGGCAGCATCATCGCCTTGCAGACGTGGATCCTCTTCTCCTCGATGATTCTACTCTTCTGCGCCGAAGTCGCGTCGGAGTACGCCGGCGAAAGGATGGACATGGAATCCGCGCGGGCGAAGGCGGCCAACGACGAAACCGCGCGCCAGCGCCGCGCCGCCGCCGCGCGCCAGGCCGAGGCGGACCGCATTACGGCCGGGGAGCGGGAGCGTGCTTATGCCGCCCGGCGCGCCCAGGTCGCCCCGATCACTGCGACCGCCTCGCGGGAGACGGCGACGGTGTTTGGAGTCGCCGCCGCCGCCGCCGCTACGCTAGGCCTGATCGGCAAGGCGCTCACCAGCCGCAATGCCCCGAAATAGCGCCAAATTGAGGGCGCGATTTATGCAGAGTCTTGCGTAAGACACAAGTGTTTACGCAAGACGCAAGACGCATCACGAAAGGAGTCCGCAGCGTGCATGATCACGGCAATGAAGAGGATATGATGCGCCGCGTGGTCCGCGGCCTGCTGACCTTGGCGCTCACGACGGCCGCCACCTGGCTGGCCGGGCGGATCACGGATATGATTCTCGGTCCCGAACACAGCGCATCCGACTAGCAACTCGGCGGGCAGCGCCGGCGGGGCCACAGGAACCGCCGGGCACTTTAAAGGAGGAGCGCAACCATGGCGAAGCGCGTACGCGCCGGGCAACCCGATATCGCTGAAGCTGACTCGGGCCGGGTCCCCCCCGCCGCCGGGCCCCGGCGCCCGAACGACAACAGCCTCTTGCTCGGCCTGGTCGCCGGCGCCCTGGCCGGGGCCGGACTGACCTTACTGATCACCCCGGCGAGCGGCGCCCGCGTGCGGGCGCGGCTCCGGGCGGGGGCGCAGCCTCACAGCCCCTGAGTCGCCGAGTTCGTGGCACAGAAAATGCCTTTACAGCAGCCGGGGAGTAAGCTCCCCCGGTGTCCGGAGAGCAAAATCGCTGCAAAATCCGCTAATGAAGGAGGCGATTATTAGATGTTAAAAGGAATGCGTACCGCACTTAAATATTTCACCTTGGGGCTGCTCGCCGGCTTACTGCTCGCCCCGCGCAAGGGGGACGAGACCCGGACTATGTTGGTGGATCGCGGCCGAGATTACATCAAAGAACTGATCAGTAGTGGCCAGCAAGCCGCCGCCGATCTCGGCAACCAGGCCGGCAGCATCGCCCACGACACGTTCAAAACTGAAGGGCGGGGATTTGACAGCACATCCCCATCCAGCGTGCAATAATCGACCGCGCCCCCCGCCGTCGCACAGCGGGGGCGCCAGAAAATCGAGTAATGTTTACGCAACGCATCTAAAAGGAGGTTTCCAATGGCTATTATTGGGTGGCTTATCGTAGGTGGCATCGCCGGTTGGCTCGCCAGCATGTTCATGGGCAAGGGCGGCTATGGCCTCATCGGCGATATCATCATCGGCATCATCGGCGCCTTCGTCGGTGGCTTCTTGATCAGCTTGATCTTCCCAAGCTTCAGCTACGCGGGCAGCAACTGGTTCGTCAGCATCTTCGTCGCCTTCATCGGCGCTGTAATCGTCATCTGGGTGGCCCGCATGGTGACCCGCGGCCGCACCACTGTCTGACGGCGGCCTAGCGCCAGCGCACGACCGATAGCTAACTAGGAAGCGGCCGCCCCTGACCCCCGTCAGGGGCGGCTATGCACTTGCCCGGAGACCCGCTATGGATCCTGTCCCCGGTAGCCCCAATACAGAGAGTGGTACCGACGCCGCGGCCGTGATCCTGGTCGTGGTGGTATTGTTGGTGCTCGTCCTGTTGGTGCTTTGGATGAGCGGCGCCTTCGCCACCCCACCCCTGCACTCGGCGCCCTGAAGAGCCCCCAGGAGGTCGACTATGCTGCCTATCGGCGATGAAGGAACGCCGCCGTCCCGCGGCTTTCCGATCGTCAATATCACTATCATCGCGATCTGCGTTATCGTATTTTTGATCCAACTCATGTTCGGCGCCGACCAATCGGTGATGGCCTATGGCACGATTCCCTGGGAAATTACCCATGGGCGGGACCTCGGCCCTAGCTTTTGTCCGCCGGCTGTCTGCCAGGGCCTCCCGGAGCAAAGTATCGCCTTCCCTGTCTACATTACGCTGCTGACCTCGATGTTCATGCACGCCAGCTGGGTCCATATCGGCGGCAACATGCTCTTCCTCTTTATCTTCGGCGATAATGTCGAAGACGCGATGGGCCACCTGGGTTACGCGGTCTTCTACCTGTTGTGCGGCCTGGCCGCCAACTTTGCCCAGATCATCGTGGGTCCCGACTCGCCGATCCCCGGCATCGGCGCCAGTGGCGCCATCGCGGGGGTGCTGGCGGCGTACCTGATCCTCTTCCCCCAGGCCCAGGTGCGCGTCCTGGCCGGCTATTATGGCATCGCGCGCGTGCCGGCCCTCGTCATGATCGGATTCTGGTTCCTGATCCAACTAGTCAGCGGCGTGGGCAGCGTTGTCGCCGTGCAGACGACGGGCGGGGGCGTCGCCTACTGGGCACACATTGGCGGCTTTATCGCCGGATTGATCCTGGTCTGGGTGTTCCGCCGCGGCGGCGGAACCACACAAGCCTACTGACCGGATCAGGCGGCGCGGAGCAACAGGAGGGCCGGCGGGCAGACAGCGCCGGCCCTCCGGCGTGTGGGCCGCAGAACAGACCAGTCGGCGCCGGTGTGTTATAATAACAGGCGCCTGCCCTGGCAGGCGGCCACACGAGGCACCCGGCGTGGCCCAGGGGCCGGGCCCAAGCGGAAAGCGGATGACACCAGATTGAGATCGACGGCTCTCCTCAGCCCGCCGGGCGCGGCCGGGGCCCCGGCCGCGCCCACGCCCGCGGCGCGGCCGGCGGTGCCGCTGGCCCGCTGGGAGCCCGTGCTGCTCCTGACGCTGGCCATGGCGACCGAGATCGCCTATGTGCTGGGCTTTGTGCTGCCCTACGGCCTGGCGCCGAGTTATACACAGCCCTTGCTGGACCTGAACCGGCTGAACGGGCACACGCCGATCAGCGCGAATTATTTCGCCGTGACCTGGGCCGTCAGCTTCGCGGCGATGTACATCGCCTACCGCCGCTGCCCGGCCTATCCCCAGCGATCCTACTTTCTGGTGTTGGGCGGGGCGGCACTGGTCTTTAACTGCACCCTCTTATTAATGTATCCGACCGGGGCGGCCGATCTCTTCGATCAGATCTTCCGGGCGCGGGAGCTGGCGGTGTACGGGAAGAATCCGTTTCTCTACCCGCCCGCCGATCCCCTCTTTGCCCAGGATGCCTTCCGTAAATATGTCGGCGGCTGGGCCAGCACGACCTCACCATATGGCCCGGTCTGGGAGCTGCTGGCCGCCGGGACCGCCTGGCTGGCCGGGGCCGACCTCTGGCGGGCCTTGCTGTTCTTCAAAGGGCTGGTGATCCTGGCCTACGCCGGCAGCGCCATGCTGATCTATGCGACGCTCTGGCGGGTGCGGCCGGGCTGGGCCGCCCGGGGGCTGCTCTTCTTCGCCTGGAACCCGCTCATCCTCTGGGAAACAGCCGGCAACGGGCATAATGATATGGTCATGGTGTTTTTCACCCTGCTCAGCCTCTATTTGCTGGCCCGGGGACCCCGCGCTGCCCTGTGGGCGCCCGCCGCGCTCGCCCTCGGCGTGCTCTCCAAGTTCGTGCCGGTGCTCCTGCTGCCGATCTTGCTGGTTGCCATCTGGCAGGAACGCCGCCCATCCGGCGCGGCCGCCTGGGCCGTACCCGTCCACGAAGGCTGGTTTCGGGCCACCACGGCCGTCCTGCTCGGCGCCGCGGGCTTCCTCGTCATCGCGATCGTCCTGTACGCCCCATTCTGGCAGGGCCCCAGTACGATCGGGGCCCTGACCCGCCGCGACCTGTTCACCGCGTCCATCCCCGAGGTGATCAAAGACTCGATGGCCGGACCCCAGATGCCGGGCGACGACGGGGAGGCCCCCGCATTCGTCAAGAACCTGCTGGCCGGGGATCAAGTCCTGCGCGAGGCGGAAGCGATGGACCGGGTGCGGACTTGGTCGACCTGGGTCGTGGCCCTGACGGTGTTCGTGAGCACGGCGTGGCTGGTGCTGCGCACACAGGCGGGCGACCGGCAGGGCATTCTGGAGGGGGCCTTCGGCGCCTGCTACAATATCTTTTTTATCTACCTGGTATTTGGCACCCTCTGGTTCCAGCCCTGGTACCAGAGCTGGCTGATCGCCTTGACTCCGCTCACGGCGCGGCTGCCCCCGGTCAAGCGCACCCTGGTGATGAACGCCGGAGGGGTGGCCAATTATTTCGTCTGGGATTTTCTGGTGCTCTGGAATATGAGCTGGGGCATTGTGGTGCAATGGACTGCCGCGCTGGCGGTCAATCTACCGGTCTTGCTCTATACCGTGTACCAATGGCTGGTGCCCCCAAGCCGGGCCCGGGACGAGGAGCCGGCGGCTCAGGACGTATCACAACATGGCGATAAAGGAATCACTTCTTATGACTCAGAGTGAGCGTGTGTTGGTGATCATCCCCACCTATAACGAGCGCAGTAATTTGGAGCCGTTGGCGGCCGCGATCTTCGGTATTGGGCCCTTTCACATTTTGGTGGTCGACGATAACTCACCCGATGGCACCGGGGATCTGGCCGACGACCTGACCGCCCGATACGCCGCCCGCTTCTTTGTCCTCCATCGCCCCCACAAAGAAGGGTTGGGCAAGGCCTACCTGGACGGATTCGCCTGGGGCCTGGAGCACGGCTACGACCTGCTCTTTGAAATGGACGCCGACTTCTCGCACGACCCCCGCCACCTCCCGCAGTTTGTCAACCGCATCCGGGAGGGCGCGGATGTCGTGCTCGGCTCGCGCTATATCGCCCGGGGCGGCACCCGGAACTGGTCGGTGCTACGCCGCTTGATCAGCCGGGGGGGATCGTTTTATGCGCAAACGGTGTTGGGGCTGCCGATCCACGACCTGACCAGCGGCTTCAAATGCTTTCGCCGCACGGCCCTCGCCGCTATCGACCTGGAAAAGGTCCACTCCAATGGCTATGGCTTCCAGATCGAAGTCACCTACCGCTGCTTCAAGCAGGGGCTGCGCATCGTCGAGACGCCGATTATCTTTGTCGACCGGCGGGTCGGCCAGAGTAAGATGAGCCGGCACATCGTATTCGAAGCCATGCTGATGGTCTGGCGCCTACGGCTCCGGCAGTAGCCGCGCCACCGGGCCGCGGGGCGGCGCATGGCGCGAATCTTGCAGATTCTAGCCCCGACTCGGGGCCAGTCCAGGGGCCACTGAACCATCGAACAGAGCACCCAGTATATAATTACACACTAGAAATTGCGCTTGAACGGTGCCCGAAAACATGGTATGATAGTTTCCATACTCTGGGGTGCGGCGTTTCGCACCCCGCCGGCTGTGCTTTCGGGGCAAGGGCAGGGCCGGGCGGCTCCAGAGTACGAGCGAGGCGGGCCCGCCACGGGCGGACCTGAGATTTTCACCACACAGAAGGAGGAGAGCAGTTGAAGAATTCCAGGTTGCTATTCCTGGTAGTGTCTATGCTCGCAGTCTTCAGCATGTTGCTGACCGCCTGCGGGGGCGATGCCACTCCCACGACCGTGCCTGTCGCGCCGACGACGGCGGCGCAGGCCACCACGGCGCCAACCACCGCCGCGACGGCCATCGCGACGGGCGCCACCGATACCCCGGCGGCCGCGGCGGCCAGCCCGACGACCGCCGCGACGGCCGCCGCCGGCGGCGACATGACGCCCACGGGCGCCCCGGCCCCGCCGACGAGCACCCCGCGCCCCGGCGAGAAGGTCCTGCGCATGAACCTCGGCAGTGAGCCCTCGACGGTCGACCCCCAGAAGATGTCCTTCGTGGGCGAGATCGGCTTCGGCGCTATGAACTTCGAGGCCCTGCTCGAGCTCAACGAGAAGCTGCAGCCGGTGCCCGCCGCCGCCGAGAAGATGGATGTCTCGGCCGATGGCCTCAAGTACACCCTGACGCTGCGCGACGGCCTCAAGTATTCCGACGGCACGCCGCTCACCGCCCACAACTTTGAGTATGCCTTCCGCCGCTTGTTCGACCCGAACCTGCAAGGCCGCGACTATGCGTCCGTGGCCTATGACATCGCCGGCTCCCAGGCGCTCAGCGAGATGGCCACGCCCACCGATACGGTGAAGCTCAAGCAGCTCCAGGACGCCCTGGGCGTCAAGGCCCTCGACGACAAGCATATCCAGTTCACGCTCGGCTCGCCGGTGGCCTACTTCCCCTACATCCTGGCGATCTGGGTCGGCTGGCCCACCCGCGAGGATATGGTCAAGGCCGGCGGCGACAGCTGGACCGAGCCCAAGACCTATATCGGCAATGGCCCCTACGTCCTGACCGAGTGGAACCACGGTAACGGCGTCGTGTGGGAAGCCAACGCCAACTACCGCAAGGGCAAGCCGAAAATCGACCGCATCGAGATGCGCGAGATCACCGAGTCGGCCGTCTCCTTCCAGGCCTACAAGAACGGCGAACTCGACTTCTCCGGCGTGGCCGCCGAAGACCTCAAAACCGTCAAGAGCGACCCGACGCTGAGCAGAGAGTTCAGCCAGATCGCGGGCTCTTGCAACTTCTATCTGGGCTTCAATACGCAGAAGGCGCCGTTTAATAATGTCAAGGTACGCCAGGCCTTTGCCCAGGCCTTTGACCGCCAGGACTATGTCGACGTCGTCCTCAAGGGCCTCGGCCAGCCGGCGCTCAGCTTCATCCCGCCGGGCCGCCCGGGCTATGAGCCCGACGTCAAGCAGGCCGACTTCAACGCGGATGGCGCCAAGAAGTCGCTGGCCGATGCGGGGTTCCCCAATGGCCAGAACCTGCCGCCGATCAAGCTGACCTATTCCTCCACGGCGCGCAACAAGGTGCGCATGGAGTGGATCCAGGCGCAGATGAAGACCAACATGGGCATCGACGCCCAGCTCGACCCGGTCGAGCCCAAATCCTACACCGAGCTGACCAAGAAGGCCGAGACCCTGCCGCAGCTCTTCTTCCTCGGTTGGTGCCAGGACTACCCGGACCCGCAGGACTGGCTGAGCCTGGTCTTCCGCTCCGACTCGACGGTGACCCACATCGGCTGGAAGAACGCCCAGTTCGACCAGCTGACCAAGCAGGCCGACATCGAAAAGGACGCGACCAAACGGCTCGCGCTGTACAAGCAGGCGCAGCAGATCCTGGCCGACGACGCCCCGGTGGTCTTCCTCTACTGGGACGTGACGCCCACGCTGATCAAACCCTACATCACGGGGATGCGTGAGCATCAAACGCCGGATGATGCGATCATCCCGGGCTTCAAGAACATCGTCAACATCGATATCCAGAAGTAACGCGTGGGTGGGGCCCGCTGCGGCCGGCCCCGCCCGCCATGTACCGGCCTGGCCCACGGTGGGTTGGGCCGGTACATTATCCAAATCTTTCCGGTCACGCCACCGGCCGATCCGCCGGCCGCCTAAGAGGGAGATCTCCTATGACAACATATGTGATCCGCCGCGTCCTCGCGTTGATCCCGGTGTTGATCGTCGTGTCCTTGATTACCTTCGCCTTGATGCACCTGGCCCCGGGCGGCCCCTTCGATCAGGTCGACGAGACGCGGCGGCGCGATCCGGCAATCCAGCAGCGGGCGGAAGCGGCCTTTGGCCTGAACAAACCCTGGTATGAGCAATATTTCACGTATATGAGCAACGCGGTGCGGCTCAATCTGGGCCCGTCGTATTCCTATAAAGACCGCAATGTTACGGATCTGCTGAAAGAGCATATCCGCTATTCGGCGGAGCTGGGCGTGATGGCCGTGATCTTCGCGGTCCTCTTTGGCCTGCCGCTCGGGGTGATCGCCGCCCTGCGCCAGAATACCTGGGTCGATTACCTGGCCTTGTTTCTGGCCACCATGGGAGTCGCCATCCCGTCGTTTGTTCTCTCCCTATACTTGATTTTGCTCTTCTCCAGCACCCTCCATTGGGTCGACGTGGCCCCGGACCAGCAGGCCTTTGACACGACCCTAAAACCCTGGATCTTGCCGGTGCTGGCCCTGGGCCTGCCGACATCGGCAGCGTTGGCCCGCTTCGCGCGATCCGCGATGCTCGACGTGATCCGCCAGGACTATATCCGCACGGCCCGAGCCAAGGGGCTGCGCAACCAGGTCATCGTCGCCCGGCACATGGTGAAAAACGCCATGATCCCGGTCTGGACGATCATCGGCCCGCTGACGGCCGGCCTGGTCACCGGCTCGTTTATCGTTGAGGACATTTTCAGCATCCCGGGCATCGGCCGCTACTTCGTCAGCGCCATCGGCGCGCGGGACTACTCGATGATCATGGGCACCACGCTGGTCTATTGCCTGCTCGTCATTATCTTCAACTTGTTGACTGATGTTACCTATGGGCTGTTTGACCCACGGGTCAAAGTAAGTAAGTAGGGGGTAGGGGAATGGCTGCTATAACCAGTGAGATTATCTTTGATACCGCGAAGCCCGCCCGTAGCCTCTGGGGCGACGCCCTAAAGCGGCTGGGCCGCAACCGCATGGCCGTGGCCAGCGTCGTCGTGATCACGATCTTCGCGGTGCTCGCCATTGCCGCGCCGCTGATCGCCCGCCATGATCCCGACTTCCAGAGCCGCGCCCGGGCGAATCGGGGCAACGGCGGCACGGATTTACCGCCGCTCTGGGACTCCGAGGGCAAGCCCGATTATTGGCTGGGCACCGATAACCTCGGCCGCGATATCGCCAGCCGGATGCTGTATGGCGCCCGGGTCTCGCTCGTCGTCGGCTTCATCCCCACGTTTATCATCGTGTTCATCGGCATCGTCGTCGGCTTGAACGCCGGCTACCGGGGCGGCTGGGTCGACAGCTTGTTGATGCGCATTACCGATGTCACCTATGCCTTCCCCGATCTCCTGCTCATCCTGATTATGGTCTCGGCCTTGCATGATAAGCCGATCGCCGACATCTTTGGCGGCCTGCTGCTGATCTTCGTCGCGCTGGCCATTGTCAACTGGGTGGGCGTAGCCCGCCTGGTGCGCGGTCAGGTGCTCAGCCTGCGCGAGAAAGAGTTTATCGAGGCCGCCCGCTCCATTGGCA
This sequence comes from Chloroflexia bacterium, assembly GCA_035310405.1. GTDB lineage: Bacteria > Chloroflexota > Chloroflexia > QHBQ01 > JAICKM01 > JAICKM01. The sequence continues at coordinate 15,173 of DATGEF010000688.1, forward strand.
CGCCCAACTGGCGGATCATGTTCACCCACCTGCTGCCGAACAGCCTCGGCCCGGTCATCGTCAGCGCCACCTTTAGCGTGCCGGGTTTCATCCTCACCGAGGCCTTCCTCAGCTTCATCGGCGTCGGCGTCAAGCCCCCCACGCCGACCTGGGGCGACATGATTAGCTCGGGGTACAACTCGATCAACACCTCGCCGCACGAGGTCTGGGTGCCGGCGGCCTGCATCGGCCTGCTGTACCTGTCTTTTACCTTCCTGGGCGATGGGCTGCGCGACGCCCTGGACCCGCGGATGAAGCTCTGATCGGGCGCCCGCCCGACGTAGTGCTCAGGCCCGGCCGGCGCGCCGGGCCGGTTTGCGAGGAGCGTGTCGTGGACCTTTTATGGGCGCCCTGGCGGATGACCTATATCGGCGGCGGCGCGCCGGCCCCGCCGGCGCCGGAAAGCAGCGCGGGCCAGCCGACCCCCGGGCCGCACCCGGGGCCCGCCCCCGCGCCGGCCTGTATCTTCTGCGCCCCGCCGGCCGCCGACCCACGGCAGGACCGGGCCAATCTGCTGCTCTGGCGGGGCGCACAGGCCTTCGTCATCCTCAACCTCTACCCCTATAATGCGGGCCATCTGCTGGTCGTGCCCTATCGCCATCTGCACGACGTAACCCAGCTCACCGCGGCCGAGTCGGGGGAGATCATGGCCCTGCTCCAACAAATGGTCCAGGCGCTCAACGCCGCCTACCGGCCGCAGGGCTTTAACGTCGGCATGAACCTCGGCGCCGTGGCCGGCGCCGGCATCGCCGACCACCTGCATCTGCATATCGTGCCGCGCTGGAGCGGCGATACCAACTTCATGCCGGTCGTCGGCCAGACCAAAGTCCTGCCGGAAGATCTCGCGCAGACCTATGACCGGCTACGGCAGGCCTTAAGCGGGGGCTAGGGGATCCACCCGCGCGACCAGCAGGGTCACGTCGTCCTGCGGGGCGCCCCCGGCAAAGGCATGGACCCGGTCGACAATGTCTTCGACCAGGAGCCGGGGATCGGCCGCGGGGGCCGCCGCGGACAACAACGTTTCCAGCCGCTCGAAGCTAAACAAGGCCCGCTGATCATCCATCGCTTCGACAATACCATCGGAGAAGAGGACCAGGAGATCGCCGGGGGCCAGGGTAATGCTGCCGACATCCAGGACGAGCTCGGGCCCGGCGCCCAGGGGCAGGCCCCCCTCGGTCAGGGTTTCCAGCGCGCCGGCCAGCCGCCGGATATAGGGGTAGAGATGCCCCGCATTGCCGTAGAGCACCTCCCGGCTGCGCGGATCGTAAACGGCGTAAAAGAAAGTCATGAGCTGGCCCTGCATAAACTCGACCGCGAGCTTATTCAAGGCGTCCAGCACCAGCCACGGGTGGGGATCCGTGCTGACCTGCGAGAACAGGGCCGTTTTGATCATCGCCATCAGCATCACGGCCGAGGTGCCCTTGCCGGTCACATCGCCAAGCGCCAGGACGAGCCGCCCATCGATCAGAGGTACGACGTCGAAGTAATCCCCCCCCACCTCCATGGCCGGCAGGCAAAGCCCATGGATCGCCAGCCCGGCCAGATGCCGGGGCATCTCGGGCAACAGCTGCCGCTGGGTGGCCCGCGCCGTCACGAGCTCGCGGCCCATCCGGGCGTTCTCGCTGACCAGCCGCTGCTCAAAGGCATGGCGTTCCTCGAAGAGGCGCGCATTCTGGATCGCCACGGCGACCTGGTTCGTGAACACCTGCAATAATTGCTGTTCATGGGCCGCAAAGGCCCGCGGTTGATAATCGTTCACGAACAGGACGCCCAGAGTCTGATCGGTAACCCGGATCGGCACCGCGATCAGCGAGCGCACGCCTTCGGCCCGGGTGATCGGGTTGATGCGGGGATCGTCCAGTGTGTCGGCAACACTCAGCGGCTTGCCGGAGCGCATGACGGTATCCGTCAGCCCGCCCACGCGGAGCGCGCTTCTGCCGGCTTCCCATTGGATCGTCCCGTCGGCGCCCGCCCAACAACGCACGTTCAAGGCCTGCTGCCCGTCGGCGTCGACCAGCAAGATGTCGCTGGAGTTGGCATCCAGGAGCTGCCGCGCCAGCTGCACCGTCTCTTCCAGGAGCGTATTAATATCCAGGGTTGCCGTCAGGCGCAGACCCAGGTCTTGCAACGAGGTCACATCGCGCAAGCGATGGTTCTCCGATTCAAAAAGCCGGGCGTTTTGCATCGCCACGGCCACCTGGGCCGCGAAAATCTGCAGCAGTTGCTGTTCATGATTCGCAAAGGCCCGCGGCTCCCGGCCCAGCAAAAAGAGCGCCCCTAGCGGTTGGTTCCCGGCCCGCAGCTGGGTGCCGAGTACGGACCGGATGCCCGAAGCCAGCAGGCCCGGCCGGGGCGGGACGGTAACGGCGGTATCCGGCACGATGAGGAACCCGGGGCTGGTGAGGACTTCGTCGAGCAGCCGCGTGAGCCGTTCACGGGGGTACGGTTTCACCTCTAGTTGCCCATCGTGCTGCTCACAGGCCACCGCGCCGGTGATCGCCGCGGGATTCGTGGGATCGTCGAGCAGCACGACCAGGCTGGACCAGACCTCAAATAACTGGACGGCCGAGCGCGCCACTTCGCGGAGCAGCTCCAGGGGGTCCAGCGTGGCCGCCAGGCCCACGCCTAGCTCCTGGAGCAGCGCCCGCTCTCGGAGCCGTAGGCGCTGCTCGTCAAACAACCGCGCGTTCTCCAGCGCGATCACCGCCTGGTTGGCGAAAATCTCGAGCGTCTCGATCGTCGTGCGGCTCGGCAGCTGGCGATCCACCGGGTCGTCGACGGACATAGTGCCGACCACCTGGCCGCCTTTCCCGCGCAAGGGCACGATCAACATGTCGTCGGGATGCCACTCCTGGGGGGCGCGCGCGCCCAGATCGGGCCGGTAGTACGATTCCAGGTGGGTCACCACGTTATAAAGGTGACTGATAAAATAGGATTGGCTAATCTGGAACCGGGGGTCCATGAGCCGCAGGCCCTCTTCGTAGGGCGACGGCCGGGCGCGGAGCTGGTCCCAGGTCGCGGGATCGAGCCCGGCCGCGGCCACCCGCCGGAAGTAGCGGGGCGGGCCCTCTTCTAAGAGGCTGAGCATGGCGATATTAAAGCCCAGACTGCTGCGCACGCCTTCGGCCACCTGGGTCAGCAGGGCCTCCAGCGGGAGGTCGGCTTTGAGGGCATTACCGATTTGCAAAATCGCCGCCATCTCCCCCGTGCGGCGCATTAAGAGCTCATTCTGCCGCCGCTCCCGGTCGTAGCGGCGCGCGTTGTCGACGGCAATCGCCGCGTGCTCCGCTAGGTGCTCGATAAAGTCGACCTGTTCCGCGCTGAAAGTATCCGCGTCCGGGCTTTCCAGGCTCAGCACGCCAATGGCCTGGCCGCCCCGGCGCACCAGGACGACGAGCTGGCAGCGGATATCCGAGAGGACGGGGATATTGTCCGGGTCGCGCATGACGTCGGACACCAGCAGGGTGCGGTTTTCGCGCATCGCGCGGCCAATGATCCCCCGGCTGATCGGCACGGGATGTTCCATATACTCGGCAATCACCGCGGGTGGATACCCGATATGCCCCAGCAAGCGGAGGGCCTGCAGCGCGGGGTCAAACAGCGCCATAATCGCGGCGCCCGCGCCCGTCGTTTCCACCGCCCGCACCAGCACCAGGTTGATGATGCGGGTCAGATCCAGGCTGGCGTTCAGCAGCCGGGCAATCTCTTCCAACGCCAGGAGCTGGGCCACGCGGGTGCTGAGCGCCGTATCGGTGCGCTCATAGAGCCGCGCGTTCTGGATGACGACGCCGACCTGGCCGGCAATCGTCGTCAGTAGGCGCAGGTGATCGTAATCATAGGCGCCTTCGCGCTCCAAGCTGTAAGCCGCCAGGGCGCCGATCATGTTGTCGCCGACGAGCAACGGCACGCCCAGGAAAGAGCGCAGATCGAGGCCGGTCACGTCAATCCCCAGGATCACCAGGGTGGGGATGAGATCCCGGGACGAGCAGAGCGGCGCCCGGTTGGTAATGATCCACTCCAGCACCCCGGCGAGCAGGGGACGACCACCCGGCGCCCCCCCGCCCGCGCCGAAAAAGGTGTACTTCAGGTCGCCGGTCGCCGGGTCTTGCACGGCGATGCAGAGGTGGGTCGCGTCGAGCACGGCAGCCAGTTGCTCATGCAGGATATGGATCAGGTCGCCCATGCGCAAGGAGCCGCTGATGCGCTGGCTAATTTCGTTGAGGGTCGACAGCTCGGCAATGCGTCGCTCGCGCTCGGTAAAGAGCCGGGAGTTTTCCAGCGCGCTCGCCACCTGGTTCGCCACGGTGCTCAGGAATTGCACCTGCTCGTGGCGGTAGAGGTTCGGCGTGTACGACTGCACGGACAGGACCCCGATCGTCCGGTGCTTGGCGATCATCGGCACCCCCATCCAGCTCCGGCTGCGGCGGGGGGAACCATAGGGGTCGGGGGTGTGCGGGATCTGCAGATGGGCCACCCCGAGCGTGAGATCGTCGACGACCAGGGGGCGCCCCGTCTCAAAGATCGAGGTCGCGAGTCCCGTGCCCAGGGGCATGGGATCGGGGAAATAGCGTTCTTCGGCGTCGACACTAAACGGGAAGGTCAGCATAGCGAGCTCTTCATCGTAGCGGGCGACGAAGAAGGAGTCAAAGTCGAGCGCGCGCTTCAGTTGATCGTAGACGATCAGGCACACCGCTTCGATATCGAGATTCGCGCTGAGCTCTTCGCCGAGCCGGTTGAGCGTTTGGAGCTGCTGCAGGCTGCGCCCATATTTCCAGGACAAATCGGCCGCCCGTACCGCCGTAACGGCCGGGTCGGCGAGCGCCGCCAGGAGCGCCAGATCGGCCGCTGTGTAACGCGCCCCGTCCGGCCGGCGGCCGACGAAGAGGAAGCCGAAAGGGCGCGCCGCATCCAGCAGCGGCGCGGCGAGGGCCGGCGGCACCTCCTCCAAACCCGGGATGCGGCGGCGCAGGCGGACCGGCGCCGCCGCCCGGGGCGGCGGACGCGACCCGTCAGACCCCAGGGCCAGGCGCAGCGCCGGCGGCAAAACCCGGGCATCCAGCCGCAGGGTGCCGATTAAGCCGGCGGGCGCGTGGACAGCGGCGCGCAACAGGTAGCCGCCCCGGTACGGATCGGGCAGGAATAGGAGGATCGGGGGCCCCTCCAGCAGGTCGGCCAGGGCGGCCACCAGGTGCGGATAGAGCACATCCGGGTCGAGGAGGTCGCGGATCTGGGCCTGAAAGCTCCGTACCGCCGTGGCGGGGGCTGGACGGTGGGTTTTGGCGAGTGAGAGGGACCCCTGCATGATCGTTCCTTCAGGCCAATAGCACGCCCGCCCGCAACCAGCGCGGGCGTGCTTCATTGTACCCTAAGGCCATAAATCGCGTCAATTGCCCCCCTGGTGCGGGGGCGGCGGGGCCCCGGCGGGCGGCCGGGCCAGCACCTGCTGCACGGCGGCCCAGACGGCGTCCGCATCCACCGACTCATGGAAGGGAACCGCCGCCAGGGCCGTCGCCCGCGCCGCCAGGTCGACTCCGGTCGCGCGCCCGCCGACCACCTGGCTGCGGCCACTGGGGTCCCAGGGCGCATAGCGGCGCGGGTCCGACGGGCCAAACACGGCGACGACCGGGGTGCCCGCGGCCACCGCCAGGTGCAGGGCGCCGGTATCCGGCCCGAGGAATACCCGGCAGCGGGCCACGAGCGCGCCCAGCTCGCCCCAGGTGTAGCACCCCACCCGGTCATACACGCGGGCCCGCGCCGGCGGCGGCAAGCCCGCGCGGATCTGGGCCGCCGCGGCGCGATCCTGGGCCTCCGGCCCGCCCAGCAACAGGACGGCCGCCTGCGGGTAGGCGGCGAGCAGGCGGGTCAGCACGATCGCCCACCGATCGGGCGCCCAGCGCTTGGCCGGCAGCTGCATCCCCGGGTTGCTGCCCCCCCCGGTGTGCAAGGCGACCAACCACGGATGCGCCGGGTCCAGGCCCAGCGCGGCGAGGGCCGTCGCCGCGGCCGCCGTCTCGGCGGGGGTGGCATAGAACTCGGTACGGGTCGCGGCATCCACCGGGGCGCCCAGAGCGCGCACCACGTCCAGGTACCAGGCGACCTCGTTGCGCGCCACGGCCGGCGGGCAGGCCACCCGGTGGGTCAGGGCGAAGCCGCGGCCGAGGCTATCCAGCCCGGCCCGCACGGGCGCCCCCGCCAGCCAGGCCAGCAGCCCTAGCACCGGCGACCGGTCCAGGACCAGGATCGCGTCAAAGCGCGCCCGGCGCAAACGGCGCGCCAGGGCCAGGTACGCCCACCCCGTTTGCCCGATCGGCGCCGTGCCGGCCGGGTCGCTGTCGATCAAGGCCGCCAGTCGCGGATTGGCCGCCACCGCAGGCCGCGACCAGGCGCCCACCGCCAATGTGATCCGCGCCCGGGGATAGGCCTGCTGCAATGCGGCGATCGCCGCGGTCGCCATTACCACGTCGCCAAAGCAGCACGGCTTCAGCACCAGGATGCGACGCGGGCGCCGCAGCCGCCGCGGCGCCCGCCAGCGGGCCGGCACAAACGCCACGGTCAGCCCGCGCATCAGCAGGGTCACCCACCGATCACGATTCACGCGGCCCCGGGGCTGCCCAGCCCTTCAGTCGCGCCGACCATGAACATGATCTCGCCGGCGCAGGCCACCTCGCCCTCGACGGTCGCCTGCACACTGGCCTGGCAGATCGGCAGCCGCAGCCGCGTGATGGTCACTTCGAGCCGCAGCGTGTCGCCCGGCTTCACTTGCCGCTTGAAGCGGATCTTGTCGATCCCGGCAAAAAAGCCCATCTTGCCGTGATTCTCGGGCAGGCTGAGGACGACGATGCCGGCCACCTGCGCCAGCGCCTCGACCATCAAGACGCCCGGCATCAGCGGATACCCAGGCACATGTCCGGGAAAGAACCATTCGTTAAAGGTCACGCCCTTGATCCCGACCCCGCTCTGGCCCGGCGCCAGGGCGATCATCTTATCGACCAGCAAGAACGGGAAGCGGTGGGGCAGGATCTGCTGGATCTCGACATTGCTCAATACAGTGGTTTCGTCAGGCACGGGATACTCCTTGTCACTAGCGGTCAGCAATGTGCTACGCACCGCTGCGCGATCAGCGGTCAACTCGATATTCCGCGGCAGGGGCGCTGCCCCCGTCGCGCAACTGGACATACTACGGTGGCGAGCTGGGCGAGCCGGCCGGCGAGGGAGACCCGACGGGCACGGGGGACGCGGGCAGCCACTGGCTGGTCGTCAGGTCGAAGACAAAGCGTACTTGTGCCCATTGCGGGTCCGTTGGCGCCACCGTAACAAGGGAGCCGCTGACGGCGACGATCCTGATCGGCCCCAACACCTGCGGCGTGTAATAGAGGTGGTCGCTACGCATGACCTGGTTAACGTCGTAGAAGACGACGTAGAGTACCCCCTGATTGATGTCGCCTTCCCGGCCTTCATTGCCGGCTTCGAGAAAGACGAAGCCATTATCATAGGTGCCACTCCAACAACTCATATAATCAGGTTTAGTGGTACTATACCAGACATCACAGCCGCCCCACCCGGTGGTCCACGTTGCCGTGGGGCCGGGCGAGGTGGTGGGCGTCGCCGTCGGAATCTCGAACGCCGAGGCGGGCGTCAGGGCAATCCTGGTTTCCCGTGCTATATCGAGGAGGGCGACTTCGGTGATGGCAGCTATTTTGGTGGCCGCCTCGGCC
>DATGEF010000689.1:0-8063 GCA_035310405.1 Chloroflexia bacterium
TGCGGAGTGCGGAGTGCGGAATGCGGAAACCCGCAGGGTTCCCCTGGGGGGATGCGGAGTGCGGCGGGGTGGGGATGTGGGAAGCGGGGGCGGCAGGGGTGAGCAGGTGGTCGGGCAGGTGGGCCGCGACATAGGTGCCCGCGCCGGGGCGCGCCTCCAGGTAGCCTTCGGCCAGGAGCTCGGCATAGGCGTCGTTGACCGTGTTGCGGGCCAGATGCAGCGTGGCGGCCAGCCGGCGCGTGGGCGGCAGGCGGCTGCCCGGCCCCAGCCGGCCGTCCAGGATCGCGCCGCGGATCTGGCGATAGACCTGCCGGTGCAGGGCCTCGCCCGATCCCGGCGCGATGCGCAAGGAGAGGTCCACCGGTCAGCGCCCCAGGGTCAGGTAGGGGCGCAGCCGGTCGAGCAGCTTGGGGCCGATCCCGGGCACATTCTGGATATCCTCGATGCGGCGGAACACGCCATGTTGATCGCGGTAGGTGAGGATGCGGCCGGCGAGCGCCGGGCCGATGCCGGGCAGGCTTTGCAGCGCCGCGGCGTCGGCCGTGTTGATGTCGACGGGGCCGGCGGGGCTTTTGGACCCGGCCCCGCTGCGCGCCCCGCCGGCCCCCGCGGGGGTCCCGGCCGGCCCGGCGGCGTCCCCCGGCGCGGGCGTGCCCAGCCGGGGACAGATCACCTGCTCGCCATCTTGCAAATGGGCGGCCAGGTTCAGCCGGGCCAGGTCGGCATCGGGCGCGGGGCCGCCGGCCGCCACCAGCAGGTCGGCCACGCGGGCCGTACTTTGCAGCGTGTAGACCCCGGGCCGCTGCACGGCGCCGGTAATATAGACCGTCAGCGCCGTGGCCGCGGGCGCCGCGGCGGCGCCTGGGGCGCGGGCCGCCGCCGTGCGCTCGGGGGTCGGGCCGCCCGCGGGCGGGGTCGGCGGGCTCAGCAGCAGGGCGTTGGCGGGCGGCCCGCCGGTGCCCAGGCCCAACACCAACATTGCGCCGAGCCCCGCCGTCAGCGCGAGCAAGGCCAGCCCCAGGGGGAGCCGCCGGGCCAGGATCCAGGCCAGCATAAGTCCAGGTGCCTCCAGTAGGGGGAAAGCGCCAGGGCTCACTGCTCTGCGCTGGGCGCATTATAGGGGCGCCCGGTACCGCTGTCAAGGCTAGCACGCCGGCGCCGGTTATGGTATGCTGGCGCTAGCCTGCGCCGGCGCACCGACTGCCGGCGGGGGGCGCTATTCCAAGACGGAGGTTACTAATGGCTAAGCAAACGACGCAGCGGATCCGCACGCTGGGCGTGCTGACCGGCGGCGGCGATGTCCCAGGACTGAACGCCGCGATCAAAGCCGTAGTCTACCGGGCCGAGCCGATGGGCATCCGCGTCACGGGGCTCCGCGCCGGCTGGGAGGGCATCACCTGCCTCGACCGCACCCGCGACCAGGAAGCGCTGCGCTTCGACCCGGAGAACGCGGCGACCTGGGAGCATGGCTATAGCATGCCCCTCAACCGCCTGAACACGCGGGACATCGAGCGCCAGGGCGGCACGATCCTGCAATCGACGCGCACTAATCCGGCCAAGATGCGGGTCGGCGACCTGCCGCCCCACCTGGCCGCCCACGCCGCCGGGCACGCCCCGGAAGACGTGGTCGATCTCACCGACGAAGTCCTGGCCAACCTGAGCGCCCTGGGCCTCGACGGACTCGTGGTCATTGGCGGCGACGACACGCTCAGCTATGGCGCGACCCTGGCCGCCCGCGGCGTGCCGGTCTGGGGCATCCCCAAGACGATGGATAACGACGTGCCGGGCACCGATTACTGTATCGGCTTCCAGACGGCGATCAGCCGGGCCGGGGAGTTCATCGGGCGCGTGCGATCGACGGCGGCCTCGCACCGCGAGACGGTGCTCTTCCGCATGTTCGGGCGGGACGCGGGCTTTACGGCGCTCGAAACGGCGATCGTCACCTGGGCCGACCGGCTGCTGATCCCGGAAGTCCCCGCCGATATCGACCGGCTGGCCGAACTCATCACGATGGACCGCCGCAATCCCCAGGGCTACTCGATCGTCGTCCTGTCGGAAGGCGCGAACCTGGGCGGCACCGCCGTGCCGGAAGTCGGCCCGGCCGACGCCTACGGGCACCGCAAGAAAGCCAATATCGCCGAGTTCCTGGGCGATCAGCTGGCCACCCGCCTGCCGGGCGTCCGCTTCCTGCCCATCGACCTGACCTATTTCCTGCGCAGCGGCGAGCCCGACGTCTACGATAAGCACATGGCGATCTTCTATGCCAACATGGCGATGAGCCTGGTCGAAGCGGGCACCCACGGCGTCATGGTCGCCTACCGCGATGGGGCCTTCATCTATACCGATATCCCCGGCAAAACCATCGCCGCGCGGCGGGTCGACCCGGCCGATTACAACGCCAGCCGCTACCGCGCCAACTTCGAGCACATCACGGGCCCCTACCGGCCGCAAGGCTGATCGGCCCGGCGCCCGTGCGCGCGCGGGCCGCCGGCCAGTTTTGTGACTTTAAATTGATGCTCCAAAGGGCGTTATTGATTGCGCTTGGTAGATCCGTCTGTTAGAATACCGGCGTTGCTTCGGGGAGCCGACCCCATCCATCGCAGGATGATGTTCCCCACCAGACGTCCGGCCGACGGCCGACTAGCAGTGACGCTCTATAAGGAAAGGACCATTATGTTACGCATCAAAACCCTCGCGTTGAGTGCGGCCGCTGCGGCCGCCGCGGGCCTCCTCTCCGTCGCCGTCAGCCCTGCCACGCCCTCGCATGCTGCCGATCTGTACCCCTATGGTCAATGCACCTATTACGCCAAAGCGATGCGCCCGGACGTGAGTAATCACTGGGGGGATGCGCGCTTCTGGGCCTATGGGGCGCGGGCCGCCGGGTTCCCGGTCAGTAGCCAGCCGCAGGTCGGCGATGTCGTCGTCTTCGGCCGCAACATCCAGGGCCGCAGCCCCTACGGGCATGTCGGGATCGTGGTCGCGGTGCAGGGCAACCGCTTCAAGATCGATTCGATGTGGGGCAACGAGGCGACCGGCCGGGTCCATGTCACCTGGCACCACACCGGCTACGGCGTGAGCTTCATCCACCGGCGGGGCAGCGCCGCCGCGACCAGCACGCATAAGAAGGCCGCCACCAAGGCCAAGGCCTCCGTCAAGCATGCGACCCCCAAGCACCCCGTCGTCCACCACACCACCACCCACCCGGTCGTCCACCACACCACGACGCACCCGGTCGTCCACCACACGACGCCCACTACCACCACGCACCCGTTGGGCCACCGCTAGACCGGCTAGCGCACTGCGCCTTTGGCGCCCTCCCCGCAGGCCGGGGAGGGCGCTTTTGTATAGGGGGCCGCCGCATTTTCCGGGCGAATCCCCGCTAATCAAGCGCCTCGCTTACGCTAAGATATGCATTTTATTAGCAGGAAATATATAATTTGTCATTCTGAGCGCAGCGAAGAATCCGCTGGGATGCGTATCCCTGCCCTATACGCCGCAAGCTACGCGAGCAGCACGGTCCTGGGGCGGGACGCCTGGCGGCTCAAGCCGCGGCAACGCCGGGCGAAGCCCGCCTACGCGGGCTGACGGGCATCACTCCGGGGCGGCTAGGGCGAGTCGCCGCCCGTGGTCTCCTGCTGCCCCTGCCTCTTCGGTTGCGGCGTATAGGGCGCGCACCCCTGGCCCCAACGATGCGGCATGGGTGGCTACGTCCGAGCGGCGGGGGTCGTCGGGCCAGCCGCCGGCCGGCCCCGCCCCGATCCGCGAGGCAACGGATTCTTCGCGGAGTTTACCTTTGAGCGCAGCGAAGGGCTCAGAATGACAGATTCTTTAATATCTTTGCTAGTATTTATCTCTGAACACAATTGTGGCAGCAAGGAAGTCGGCCGCGATCGCCGAGCGAGGCAAAGGGCAAAGGCGGCTGTATAGCGGCGGGGGCCGCAGGCAGCGCGGCCCCCGGCGCCGCATGCGTCCCACAGGCGACCAGCCCTACAAGCGCCAGCATGCTGATTAACGCCACGCCCGGCATGCGCCCTGCTTGTGCTTGAGCCTGGTATCGAACCGCCATAGAGCTCCCCTCTCCACAACACCGGCCTATGGTGAGGGCGATGGCCCTGGGGTGAGCGCGAGCCACTGGCGCGTGGCGAGATCGAAGACGAAGGTGCCGTGGACATTGGGATCGACCGGGGCCAGGGTGAATTGTGTGCCGTTCACGGATACAATGCGCACCGCTCCTATATGCTGGGGTGTCTCGTAAATCTCGATTGGATAATTCAGACGTTGGATATGGATCTTGACTAACCCATGAGACGGATCACTTCCAGCACCCCCCCGTCCGGTGCCCACATCGACGATCTCTCCGTTGACGATCCCTCGCCAACAGCTAACAAGGTCGGGAGTGCTTCCGTTGGCACGCGAAGGGCAGCCGTCGAGCAGCCCCAGTTCGGGCGTATAGGTGGGGCCAGGGCTGGGCCAGGGCTCTTTGGTGGGCAAGGGGGAGAGAGTGATGGCGGTCAAGAATTGCGCCACCCGCACCGCATCCGCAGTGGCCAAGGCCATCTTGTCATCTGGGGGGGACGGGATGGCGGTAGCGAGGGGCGTATCCGCAACCAGCGGCCGTATAGCGGCGGTGGCCGCAGGCAGCGCGGCCCCTGGCTGGGCGGCCGGCGCCGTTCGCGTCCCACAGGCGACCAGCCCTACAAGCGCCAGCATGCTGATTAACATAGTTACTAGCCGTTGTTGTCTAGGGAATCGGGTACGATCACGGTTCATGTAAGCCCTCCTTACTCCTATTCAGAAAGCTAAGCTTGTTTAACAGGCTCTTATTGACAGCCCAGAATGGGATCACTGCATTTGATGTCAGTCGACCATTTCAGAGGGCACTCTTTATCGGGTCCAACAAGCGTAGACGCCCATTAGCCATGGGGCTTCTGCTGGGCAGCATATTTGTGGCTCTATTTGCTGCTTGTTACGCTCTGGAATTCTGGATCTGGGGGATGCGCTTTTAGCTTAGCTCGATTTTGTAGTTAGCCAGCAACAGTCGGCCCCCTTCTTGCGGAGGGGCGTACGGAGGCGCCGCGGCACGTCTTCAGCCTATGGGCCGACCCACTGCCGCGTGCCCAGATCGAAGACGAAGACGAAGACGACGGGGGTGGGTGGCGCGTTGTCGGGCAGCACCGTCACCGGTGTCCCGGTGACCGCCGCCATATGCACCGGCCCCAGGTGCTGGGGCGTCGGATAAAACTCCGTCGGCCGGCCATCGAAGACCGCAATGGCGCCTAGTGCAGGATCAAGCCAGCTATTGGGGAATGAGGAGTGAGCACCCCCAGGTGCGAACGGGTCGCGCCCCGCCGTTCGCACCTGGGGGTGCTCACTCCTCGCTACCTAATCCCAACCGGTCGCCGGAACCTGCACTAGCGACTCGTCCCGTGCCAGATCCTGAGGCGAGTATTTCGAGGGCAGAGCCCTCTCCCACAGTCCGCATGACGGCTCATCCCCCCGTCACCGCCCAGGCCGGCGTACTTGTGGGCTGCGCCTCGTGCCAGGCCTGATCGGTCCGCTCCTGAACACCCCGCCCCGTCGGGATAACCGTCAGCCCGCGGAGGCGGGTTGCGCCCGGCGTTGCCGCGGCTTCAGCCGCCGGGCGTCCCGCATTTACTTTAGCCCGTGTAGTGTGTCACAACAAGATGGCGTTGGCCGCGACGGCGGCGCCGGCCAATGTCGCCGACTGGAACGTCTGGCCCCGCCGGACGGCGGTGACCTGCTCATACCCCTGCGGCGTGGGTTGGGTGTAGATTTCGATCGTCTGATTGGGCAGGTCGACCAGCCACACCTCGCGGATGCCCGCGCGCGCGTACAGCGGGATTTTGGTGCCGCGGTCGAAGGCGAGGGTGCTGTCGGCCACTTCCACCAGCAGGAGCACCTCGGCGGGCCGGGGATGGCGGCCCTTATAGAGATCGGGCTGGGGCTGCAGGAGGATCACGTCCGGTTGCGGCTGCGCTTGCTCCGACAAGCGGATCGGATTCTGCACGTCCAGAATGGCGCCCTCCTGGCTGAAGGCGCTTAACAGCCGGATGAGGGCCCGCACACACGTCGCGTGATCGGCACCGATGGGGCTCATCTCAATGATCGCTCCCTCGATTAACTCCAGCCGCGCATCGGGACGCAAGAGGCCGTACCGGATCAGCGCGTCGTATTCGTCGGCGGTGAAGCGGTAGGGGGTCGGGATCGGGGGGGCTGCTGCCGGCGCCGTGGTCATCATCGCATCCTCCTTCCCCCTTATTATAGCACATGCCTTCCAGCGTCAAGGGCTGAGGCGGTGGATGTCGCGGGGGAAGAGCGTCGCTTCGCGGACGTTGGCCAGGCCGGCCAGCTGGGCGAGGAAGCGCTCCAGGCCAATGGCGAACCCCCCATGCGGCGGCATGCCGTAGCGCATCGCCTCCAGATAGCTGGCGAACGGCGCGAGGGGCAGCCCCGCCCGCTCCAGGGCCGCCAGGTAGTCGGGGTAGCGGTGCAGGCGCTGGCCCCCGGTGACCAGCTCCATGCCCCGGAACAGCAGGTCGAAGCTGTTGGAGTAGGCCGGCCGCGCCGGGTCCGGGTGGGTGTAGAACGGGCGCTTGGCCAGCGGATAGCCCACGACGAACAGGAAGTCGGAGCCGTGTGTCTCGCGCGCCCACGCGCCCAGCCAGCGCTCGTGCTGCGGCGCCAGGTCGGGCTCGCCCCGGCAGTCCTCCCCGTAGCGCTCCAGGATCAGCTGCTGGGCGTCGGGGAAGAAGATCTGCGGGATCGTCTCCGGCACGGCGGGGAGCTCCACGCGCAGCAGAGCCAGCTCGGCCGTCTGCCGCTCGGCCACGCGGGCGAGGATCTGGCGGATCACCCGCGCCAACAGCGCCATGACGGTGCGGTGGTCGACGATGAAGCCCAGCTCGACATCCAGGCTGACGTACTCGTTGATGTGGCGGGTGGTGTCGTGCGGCTCGGCGCGAAAGACCGGCCCGACTTCGTAGACGCGCTCGAACACGCCGACCATGATCTGCTTGTAGAACTGCGGCGATTGGGCCAGGAACGCCGGCCGGCCAAAATAATCGACCGGGAAGACGTTCGCGCCGCTCTCGCTGGCCGCGGCCAGCAGCTTGGGCGATTGGATCTCCGTAAAGCCTTCGCCGTCCAGGAATTCGCGGAAAGCGGCCATGATCCCCGCCGAGACGCGGAACAGCGCCTGCCGGGCGGGGTGCCGCAGGCCGACCGGGGCATGGTCCAGGAAAGTACCCGGCGCCGCTTTGATCACCGGCTTGTTGATCGGGAACGGCAGGGACTCGGCCACCGGGCTCAGCACCGTCACCTGGATGTCATGCAACTCCACCCCACCGCGCGCCTGCGGCTCGACGACGACGGTGCCCACCACTTCGATCACGCTCTCCGGGTGCAGGCCCTGCAGCACCGCCACCCGGTCGGCCGCTTCGGTCACGGCCTGGCCCAGGCCGTAGCCGTCGCGCAGCAGCACAAAGGTGATGCCGCCGAGCACCCGCGCCTGGTGCAGCCAGCCCGCCAGGGTCACCCGCTCGCCGACATGGGCGGCCAGATCGATCGTGCGTATCCGTCCCATTCTGATACCTCCCGTATAATATGGGTGAGAATGGGAAAAACAGGAACCCCCTCGTCCTTCCCATGGGAGAAAGGACGAGGGGGTTCCTCGTGGTGCCACCTTTCTTCGCCGCGGCCCGGGGGGCCACAGCCTCACAGCTCGATCGCGGGAGCCAGCCGGGTCCGCTCCGGAGTGTCGTTCGCGGGGACCAGATGCCGCCTTTCACCAGGCGACGGCTCTCTGCAATCCAGGCCGGCCGCTACTCATCTCCCTCAACGCGTGGCCCAATTATAGCACGCGTGCCAGGCCCCGCCCTCCTTCTTTCGACGGATTTTGCGCCCGCGGGCCGATTTGTACGGGGGCTCGGCAAGATTTTGCCCAGGCGGCGGCCCGCCCGAGGGCGGCGCCGGGGCTGTGCCGCTGTCTGCTGCGCAAGGGGGCCGGGAGCCGGGGATCGCGTAGGGGCGAGGCATGCCTCGCC
>DATGEF010000690.1:0-3291 GCA_035310405.1 Chloroflexia bacterium
GGGGGGCGGGCGTGTCGGTGATATCGCCCCCGCTCTGCGCGATCGCCGTGCCGATGTCGGCGTTCGTCAGGGCCGTCTGGGTGGCGTCGGCGCCGCTGACCGGGCCCGGGGTGCCGCCCTCGGCCACCAGGCCCGCCTGGCCGGGCTCCGCGAGCACCTTGGTCAACACGCCCCAAAGCCCGGCCCCGGCCACCAGGGCCAGCACAGTGCCGCCGGCCATGCGCATGAAGCCGCGCCGATCCGTATCCAGCGCGCCTTCCGGCACGACATTGACGGCCGGGTCGCTGGCCGGCCAGGGGAGCAGGCTGACGAGGGTCAGCCCAAAGGCGAGGCCATAGCTCAGCAGGGAAAGGCTGACCGGCAGGAGGCGGCTCGCGTTCGGCTGCGGGTTCATAATCTCCAGGACATAGAGCAGGAGGAACAGCACGACCAGCCCCACGCCGATGAGCAGGCCATAGAAGACCCCGGCCCAGTTCTGGGCGGCGAGCAAGCGGCGGAAGGCGGATGCCTCCGGCGCGGCGGGCCGCCACTGCCGTACGAAGAGCCAGCCCAGCAGGCCGCCGGCCAGCAGCATACCCTCCAGGATCTGCACCAGCAAGAGGACTTTCGCGCCGGGGCCGAGCAGGTGGATCATGAACTCAAACAGGTCCCCCGGCACCAGGCGCAAAAAGGCGCCCTGCAGCAGCTCCGGGATACTCGGGATGCCCAGCGCCAGGCGCTCGAGCGCCATCAGGATGATCATGACCAGCGCCGCGCCGGCCCCGGCGCCGAACCCTTTGCGCAGGCGGACTGCGCTGCTGCTCGCTGTGCTCATCGCTCTCCTCTTTCCCGTTCTTACTCGGCCCTGAGGCGCCCGGCGCGCCGGCGGCGACCATATTGGATATACGCTAGGGAGGCGGTGGGCGGTTTGGTGGGCGGCGGCCGGGCTCGCCATCCGGCACCCGGGTGCTCACATATCCCAGGCGCGCAACGAAGAACAAACGTGCTACAATTTTCACTTGACTTGCACTAAATGACGTGGTATTATTAGCTGAGCGAACATATGTTCTAGGAACCATAACCAACCGGTCATCCAACGTCCGGTTGCCCACGGGTACCAAACCACACAACGAAGTCGTCATAAGAGCCTGAGCAGTCGATTGGGAAAGGAGCAGGTCATGGCCGTAAATCGTGCCGCGGCGCGGTCCTGGGTGGACGAGGACGAAGCGGAAGCGCCGCCGATACAAACCAAGCAGCGCGCCTGGGCCTCGCATGTGCCGTATGATATCATCGAAGACGCCCCGGCGCCGCTCGCCCCAGCCCCCCCGGCCGCGCGCGCCCGCCGAGGTCCCGCGAGCAGCACCCAGCGGCTCTATGCCATGCCCAGTGGCCGGGAGCAGGTCACATATCGTCCGCCGCAGACGATGGCCCCCCCGGCGGCCCCGGCCGGCAACTATGAGCGCGTCTATAGCCCGCGCCCCGGGCACCCGGCGTCGACCGTCCGCGTGGCCCTCTTTGGTCTGGGCGCGGCGGCCACAGCCGTCCTGCTCTACCTGGTCGTCAGCACCCTTGTCACCTGGACGCAGATCAAGCTCGACGATATCACCTACGGCAACCCGCGCACCACCCACCTCGACGCGGTCGTCGGCAACGGCGACTCGGCTGACCAACCGACCCATTTTATCGCCCTCAACCTGAACCGCCAGGTCTCGATCATCGAGCTGCCGGGCGGCGACATCAGCAAGGCCGTCGCCATCAGCGGGCCCTACCTGTTTGGCGACGGCGAGGATCTGACGCCGGTCAAAATGCAGGTCGAGGATATTAACGGCGACGGCAAGCCCGATCTGCTGGTCACCGTGAAGAACGAAGAGTTGGCCTATATCAACGACAAAGGGAGCTTCCGCCCGATCACGGCCGACGAGAAGGCGAAGCTCGATGCGGCCGCGGCCTCCCCGCCGGCGGCCGGCAAGTAACCCGGCCGCCGGCGTCCCCGGTCGCCGGGCCGCGGGGAACCGACCATGAAAGCACTGCACTGGAAACGGGAACATAGCAGCCTGGTACTCGGCGTGTTGATCGCCGGCGTGCTGCTCGGCGTCTGGCAGGCCGGGCCGCTGGCCGCTGCGCGCCAGGTGGCCCGCGCCCCGGCCGGGCTCCATCTCAGCCGCTACCAGGCCGCCGGCGGGCTGGCCCCGGCCGGCCAGGCCGGCCCGGCGGCGCTCGCGCCGCCCGCCGCGGGCCCGCCGGCCGACCCGACCCGCGTGGTCGGCCCGCCCACCCTCTCCGCGGCCCTGATCGACGACATCCTGGCCGAGTATGGGTCGCCGGCGCAGGGCCAGGGCGCGACTTTCTACCAGATGGGGCTCAAGTACGGCATCGATCCGGCTTTCGCGCTCGGCTTCTATGTCTACGAGAGCCACTGTGGGACGCAGGGGGTCGCCCGTTTCACCCGCGGCATCGGCAACATCCGCTGGACGCCCGGCTTTGCCAGCTACGCCGGCTATCGGGCGTATCCCACCTATGCCGCCGGCATCGAAGATTGGTTCAAGCTGATCCGGGAGCTCTATGTCGACAGCTGGGGGTTGCACACGGTCGCCGAGATTGTGCCGCGCTATGCCCCGCCCGCCGACAACAACGACCCGCCCACCTACGTCGCCACCGTCGAATCCCTCGTCGCCGCCTGGCGCGCGCGGTGTACGGCGTGCTGAGGACGAAGTCCTGAGTTGAAAGTCCTGAGTACTGAGTGACGACGTTTATCGCGCCACCAATCAGCCATACTGGTCACCGGTCACTGGTCACTGGTCATTCGTACCGGTCACGCACAAGGGGGCAGGCTATGCTACACATCGATCATATTCCGGTTGGGGCGGTCGGGCGGGTGCTCGGGCGCTGGATCGGCCCCTTCCTGGCGGTGGGCCTGGCCGCCGCGCTGCTGTTGGGCGCCGCGGTTGCCACCCGCCAGGTCTATGGCAAGCCCCATCTGAGCGGCTATGTGCCTGGCCGCGACGGCAGTGCGCGGCTGGTGACCGTCAGCAGCGCAGCGCCTGGCCCGGGAGTCGCGCCGGCGGCGCCCGCCGGCCCTCGCGCGAGCCTGCAGGTCCTGGCCAACGGCAACTACAGCGCCGTGCCGGCCGGTATCGACGCGGCCACCCCCTATGGCCCGCCGGTGGCCCGCACCGATTGGATCATCACCAAAGATTATGCGGCGCATGGCGGCCATAGCAACGCGGGCGCGGTCGACATCGCCTTCAACCACGACTACCAGGCTTTCGGCGCCCCGGTGGTGGCCACGCAGGCCGGGCGCGTCAAGCTGCT
>DATGEF010000691.1:0-11380 GCA_035310405.1 Chloroflexia bacterium
CGGGGAGGGTGGGTCATGGCGGGGCAAATCTCCCGTGAGCGGTTTAGCCGGTGCTGGCGGCCGGGGCCGGGCGGTCGGCGAAAAAGTGTTGCTCGGCGACGGCGGCCGTCAGATCGGCGTAGCCGCTGGTGCGGCCCGGCAACCAGGCGTGGAGCCCTTCGAGATCCATCATCTCCCGGTGCGCCGGATTGTCGTAGGTCATGCTGAACAGCGCCCCCAACCAGCGGTCCAGGTCGTCCGGCGGGAAGCCGGCCAGCACGGTAAAGTTGCAGTGGTCAAACGGATGGGTCGTCGCCAGTACACGCAGCTCGTGGGGCGACGCCGTGCCGTCGCCGGTCCAGCGCGTCCAGTTGAGGTCCAGGACCGCGGCCGCGTCACTCTCCCCGGCCTGGAGGCTGCGCAGGGCCGCCTGCTCGCCGCCGATATGGTCGCCATGCTTGCCGACCATCAGGTCGAAGCGGCGCACGGTAAAGTCCCGCGCCGGCTCCAGGCCGGCTGTGTGGAGCAGGTGCAACGGCAGGAGGGTCGCCTGGGGCGAGTCGTGCGCGCCGGTGGCGACCGTTTTGCCCCGCAGATCGGCCAGGGTGGCGAGGGCGCTGTCCTGGCGGACGATCAGGTGCGTCACGCGGTCGCGGTCGGTGTCGCGCATCGCCACCGCCCGGCAGGTGCCGCCGGTCTGGCGCTGGGCGTCGATCCAGGCCAGCGGAGAGTTCCAGGCGATCTGGACATGCCCGGCCAGCAGGGTCTCGACCAGCAGCTCATAGTTGCTGTAGAACACATAGTCCATCGGGCAGTCCTGCGCCTGGAAGAAATCTTTGATGATATCCCAGATCACCACGACCCTGGGATCGTAGATCACGGCGCCGACGCGGATCGGTGCGGGCATCGCGCGGTTCCTTTCACTAGCTGAATCACTAGCCGAACAAGGGCAGCCCACAGACCGCCTTGCCGATAAAATCGTAGAGCACGTCGGTGGTCGGGGCCATGACCGTTGCTGCGCGGGCGTCGCGGAAATGGCGCTCCACGCCGACCTCTTTGCGGAAGGCCGCCCCGCCGCAGACGCGCATCGCCAGGTCGGTGACTTCGGTGGCGGCTTCGCCGGCGGCGGCCTTGATCTCCAGCACGCGCAGCATCGTGTCGGGCCGGCCCGTCTCCAGCGCGTCCAGGGTATCCTGCAGGAGGCCGCGCACCAGATCGGTCTTGATCCGCATCCGGGCGATATAGGCGCGGATAGTCGGCAGATCGGCCAGGGGGCTGCCCAGGTGCTCGAAGCGGGTGCCGCCGGCATGGGCGGCGGTCTGGCGGGTGGCGGCTTCCATCGTGCCGAGCGATCCCGCCGCATTCATCACCTGGAAATGGGGCAGCACGACGCCCATCATAATGTCGAAGCCGCCGCCGTCCGGGCCGAGCATTGCCGTGCGTGGGATCGCCACGCCCGTCGCGGTCACCGGCGAGGAGCTGTTACCGCGCAGGCCCAGCCCGTTAAAGGGCGCCGGGATCTGGAGGCCGGGGGCGGTCGCCGGCACCAGCCAGAGGGTGCTGGCGCCCGCGCCGGCCAGGGGGCGGCTCGACCAGACATAACTATCGGCCTGGCCCGCCGAGGTGACCCAGCTTTTGTGCGCGTCCAGCCGCACGGGGCCGTCGCTCGCCGCGGCGGTGGCCGTGCTCACCGGGGCCCAAAAGTGGCTGCGCGATCCGGCCTCCGAAAAGGCCAGGGTGGCCAGGTGCCGGCCGGCGGCGATCGCCACGCGCACCTCGGGCGCGCCATGCGCTTCGATCACCGCCGTGGCCGCGTAGTGCATACAGACGACCATCGCCGTCGAGCCGCAGGCGGCGGCCAGGCGCTCGACGACCAGCGCGGCCGCGCGGGGGCCCTGCCCTAACCCGCCGACCGCCGGCGCGCTGATCAGCCCGAGCAGGCCGGCCTGGCCCAACGCGGCGATGGCAGCGCGGGGGAAGGCCCCGGTCTGGTCGATTTCGGCCGCGGCCGGAGCGACCACGCCGGCGATAATCGTGTCCAGGGCGTCCAGGTAGGCCGGTGCCGTTGGCTCCAGAGTTGCGGTCATAGGGTCTCTCCTTATATTTCGTCGTCCGATTGCGGGGCGGGTGGCGGCCCCGGCCGCCGGTCACGGGATCAGGCGTAGCTCCAGGTCCAGCACCACGCCGGGTTTCAGCGTGTTGTACAGGGGCGAGCGCGCCAGCGTGCTCTGCCAGATGGTGTGCAAGATCGTCTCGTCGGCATCCGCGCTGACATAGAGCACCCCGCTGATCTGGGCGACGCCCGGGCTGCCTGTTTCCCCGACGACGCCGAGAAACACCAGCGGGTTCTCCAGCCGGCCGGACAAGGTCAGCTCCAGGGCGTCGACGACGATACCCTGCCGTGCCGCCAGCAGCTGAAAGCCGCTGGTCACGTCCGCCCCCAGCGCGCCGAGCAGATACTCGACGGCGCTCGGATGGCGGTCGGTGGGCCGGAAGCTGGCCGCCCCCCCGACCGAGAAGGCGTGATTGCGGCTATAGACAGTGGTGTCCTGCGTGCCGATCCCGCGCACGCGGACCTTCCAGGTATACTCCATGGGGCGTTGCGATCCTCACGAGCGTGCGGGCCGGGAGTGCCAAGCCTAGCCTGATTATAGGCAACCCCCCGCCGGCCTGTCAACCGCGCCCGGAACCGGGAAAAACCGGGGGAAAAAGCGGGGGAAAAAGCGGAAAATTCGCGGCCGGCCGGGCGATCCCGCGCTGATCATGCTATAATCAAGGCCAGGTACGCACATGCACGCGCCGGCGCCGGCGCAGGGAAAGCTGATGTACGCAGAAACCTCCTTTGGCCGCTGGCTTAAAGCCGAGCGCAAAGCCCGAGATCTGACCCAGGATGGCCTTGGGCAGCAGGTCGGCTGTGCCGGGGAGACGATCCGCAAAATCGAGGCAGGGGCCGCCCGGCCCTCGCGGCAGGTGGCTGATCTCCTGGCGGCCTATTTTGGTGTGCCGCCGGCCGACCGCCCGGCCTTCGCCCAGTGGGCGCGCACGCTACCGGCCGCGCCGGGAGCGCGGGCCGGCGCGGCGTGGGATGCGCCCGTCCCGCCCGCGCCGGCGGCTCCCCCGGCGCGGGCCCGCGTGTTCATCTGTTACGAACGGGATGCCGATCCGGACCAGGCCGTGGCCCTGCAGATCCTGCAAGCGCTGAGTCGCGAGCATGACGTGTTCGCCGACCAGGCGCTGCCCGGGGGCGCGCACTGGGCCCAGCAACTGGAAGACGCGCTGGAGCGGGCGGATTACGTGATCCCCTGTTGTTCCGCCCGCTCCGTGCAGAACGAGATGTTGCTGGCCGAGATCGGCCAGGCCACGCGCCTGGCCCAGGCGCGCGGCCGGCCGGCGATCCTGCCGGTGCGCCTGGCGTACCGGGAGCCGTTGGGCTACCCCTGGAGTCCGGCGCTCGATCCGATGGCCGGTATCACCTGGCAGGATCACGGCGATACGCCCGCCGTCGTGGCCACGCTCCGGCGCGCCCTGGCCGGGGCGCCGGCGCCGGCGGATCAGGGCGCCCCCTCGCGCCGGCCCCAGGCGGCACCCGCGGTGGCCCTGCCGGCGCCCGCCCCTTTCGCCCAGCCGGTGGCGCTGGAGATGCCCGAGGGCACGATGGATCCCCAGTCGGCCTTCTATGTCGACCGGCCATCCGACGCCCTGGCTGGGGCCACGATCCGGCAGCCGGGCGTGACCATTACCATCAAAGGCCCGCGGCAAATGGGCAAAAGCTCGCTGCTCTACCGGCTCACCCAGGCGGCCGAGGGGCAGGGCAAACGCGTGGTCTTGCTCGATTTTCAGCTGTTCGACCAGGCCGCGTTGACGAGTGCCGAGCGCTTCTTCCGCCAATTCTGTGCCTGGCTCAGCGACGAGCTGGGGCTCGAAGAGCGCACGGCCGAGTACTGGCGCCTGCCGTTGAGCAATATCCAGCGTTGCACCAACTATATGAAGAAATACCTGCTGCCCCAGCTGGCCGGGTCGCTGGTGCTGGCCATGGACGAGGTCGACCGCGTTTTCGAGACCGACTTCCGCTCGGATTTTTTCGGCATGTTGCGCAGCTGG
The DNA here is from genome assembly GCA_035310405.1 of Chloroflexia bacterium. GTDB lineage: Bacteria > Chloroflexota > Chloroflexia > QHBQ01 > JAICKM01 > JAICKM01. The sequence continues at coordinate 4,081 of DATGEF010000691.1, forward strand.
CACAATACCCGGCAGGCCACGATCGGCGCCGGCCCGGGCCTCTGGAAACGGCTCGACCTGGTGCTGGTGACCTCGACCGAGCCCTACCAGTTTATCGATAACCTGAACCAGTCGCCTTTCAACGTCGGCTGTATCGTCGACCTGGAAGACCTGGGCGCCGCGCAGGTCGCCGACCTGAACCGCCGCCATGGCAGCCCATTGACGATGCGCGAGGAAGCCCAGCTGATGGCGCTCGTCGGGGGGCAGCCCTACCTGGTGCGCCGCGCCCTCTACCTGGTCGCGGCCGGGCAGATCGGGGCCGCGGCCCTCCTGGCCGCGCCGGCGGCCGATCGCGGGCCTTTCGGCGACCACCTGCGCTATCACCTCTTCCGCCTGCATGAAAAACCGGAGCTGGTCGCGGGCCTGCGGAGCATCCTGCGCCAGCAGAGCTGCCCGGATGAGCGGATCTTCTTCCGCCTGCAGGGCGCGGGCCTGGTCACGCGGGAGGGGGCCACGGTGCGGCCGCGCTATCAGTTGTACGCGGATTACTTCCAAGAACACCTGCATGGCTGAGGCGTCGCGCGACCTGACCTTCTACACAGTGGGGGGCGTGGTCCAGGCCAGCCAGGGGGTCTATATCCCGCGCCAGGCCGACACGGATCTGCTCGCCTGGTGCCGCGCCGGCACCTTCGCCTATGTCCTGGCCCCCCGCCAGCTGGGCAAGTCGAGCCTGATGATCCACACCGCCGAGGGCCTGGCCGCCGAGGGCATCCGCGTGGCCGTGATCGACCTGACCGCGATCGGCACCGGTGTCACCGCCGACGATTGGTATTTCGGCCTGGTCTATGAGATCGGCGATCAGCTGGCGCTGACGACCGATCTGCCGGGCTGGTGGGCCGGCCGGGCCGACCTCAGCTTGCCCCACCGCTTCACCCTCTTTTGCAAAGAAGTGGTGCTGCGCGAGGTGCCCGGCCGGGTCGTGATCTTCGTCGACGAGATCGATACCACGCTGAGCCTGCCGTTCACCGACGATTTTTTCGCGGCGATCCGCTCCTGCTACGATGCCCGGGCGCGGGCGCCGGAATTCGGTCGGCTGTCTTTCGTGCTGATCGGCGTGGCCACCCCGGGCGACCTGATCCATGACCCGCGGCGCACCCCCTTTAACATCGGCCAGCGCGTCGAGATGACCGATTTCCGCCCGGAGGAAGCCCGCCCCCTGGCCGCCGGGCTCGGCCTGCCGGGCGACGAGGCCACGCAGGTGCTGACCTGGGTGCTGAGCTGGACCGGCGGCCATCCCTACCTGACCCAACGGCTCTGCCAGGCGATCACCCGGGCCGGGCGGCAACCCTGGAGCGAGCCGGCCGTCGCCGACGTCGTGCGCCGGCTCTTTCTGGGGGCGGGCAGCAGCCAGGACAACAATCTCCAGTTTGTGCGCGATATGCTGACCAAGCGGGCGCCGGACCCCGGCGGGGTGCTGCAGGTCTATCGCACGATCCGGCACGGCCGGCGGCCCGTCCGCGACGAAGAGCAATCGCTGATCCTGGCCCACCTCAAGCTGTCGGGCGTCGTGCGCCGCGACCACGGGATCTTGCGCGTCCACAACCTGATCTACCGCACCGTCTTTGACGATCGCTGGGTCCACGCCCACCTGCCGGTCAGCTTTAACTGGCTGCTGTGGCTGCGGCGCACCCTGGCGTTGCTGACCGTGTTGTTTGTCGTGTCGGTGATCGGCCTGGGCGTCTATGCCGAGACCCGGCGCGAGGAAGCCGAGACGGCGCGCACCCTGGCCGAGGCGCGGGAGCTCGCCATCCGGGCCCAGACGGCGCCGGACCCGGAAGTCGGCTTGCTGCTGGCGATCGCGGCGGCGCAACAGCTCCAGGCCGGCCGGGTCCCCGACACGAATGGTCAGATCGAGCGGGTCCTGGGCGAGGCCCTCGGCAACTCGCATGTGCGCCTCCGGCTGGTCCAGACCGGCCCCGTGACGAGCGCCGCCTGGAGCCCGGACGGCCGGCGCATCGTGACCGCCGGCGGCACCCCCGCCGTCCAGCTCTGGGATGCGGCGACCGGCCAGCCACAAGGGATCGTGCCCGGCGCGGGGGCCGTGATCCTGGCCCTGGCCTGGAGTCCCGATGGCCGCTACCTCGCCACGGCGAGTCGCGACGGGAGCGCCCGGATCTGGGCCCCGGGGGCCGGCGCCGGCCCCGCGCAACTCTGCGGCGTGCTCGCCGGCCACACCGGCGAAGTCCTCGACGTCGCCTGGAGCCCCGATGGGCGGCGGCTGGTCACGGCCAGCCGGGACAATACGGCGCGCCTCTGGGATGCCCCGGCCGCCTGTGCCGGCGGGCCGGGGGTGGCGCGCGCTGTGCTGGCGGGCCACACGGGCTGGGTGCGCAGCGCGGCCTGGAGCCCGGACGGCACCCAGATCGTGACCGCCAGCGCCGATACGACCGCCCGCATCTGGGATAGGGTGACGGGCCGGACCGTGCAGACTTTGCAGGGCCATATCCGCGACGTGCGCAGCGCGGCCTGGAGCCCCGACGGCACCCGGATCGTCACCGCCAGCGAGGACAAGACGGCGAAAATCTGGGACGCCGCCAGCGGGCAAGAGCAGCATACGTTGCGCGGGCACACCGCGGAAGTGAATAGCGCCGCCTGGAGTCCCGACGGGCGCAGCATCGTCACGGCCAGTGCCGACGCCACGGCGCGCCTCTGGGATGGCGCCAGCGGCCAGGAAACGCTGGCCCTCCGCGGCCACGACGGCGCGGTGCTCGCCGCGGCCTGGAGCCCCGACGGCCGCCAGATCGTCACCGCGAGCGCCGACCGCACGGCCCGGGTCTGGAGCGTCGCCCCGGCCCCCGAGCGCCTGGTGCTGGAGGGGCAGACGCAGGCGCTGCTGGCGGTGGCCTACCGCCCTGACGGGCGCGCCGTGGCCACGGGCGACCAGGCCGGCACCGTGAAGATCTGGGACGTGGCGACCCCCCCGGGGCGCCTGCTGCGCGCGCTCCCGGCGCAGAAAGGGGCGGTGCGGGCGGTGGCCTGGAGTCCCGACGGGCAGGCCCTGGCCACCGCCAGCGCCGATGGGACCGCGACGATCTGGGACGCCGCCACTGGCCAGCCCCAGGGGACTCTGGCCGGCCACACCGATGGCCTGGCCGCCGTGGCCTGGAGTCCGGACGGGCACGACCTGGCCACCGGGAGCGCCGACACCACGGCACGCCTCTGGGATGTGGGGCGCCCCCCTCCGGCCGGCGCCCCCGGCCCCCCCGCCCTCCGCACGCTCCAGGGGCACACGGGCGGGGTCGCCGGCCTGGCCTGGAGCCCCGACGGGCGCCGGATTGCCACCGCCAGCCAGGACGGGACGGCGAAGATCTGGGACGCCGCCACCGGCCAGCTGCAACAGACGTTGCGGGTGCCGAGCGGCGAGGTCTGGGCGGTGGCCTGGCGCCCCGATGGGCAGGCCCTGGCCACCGCCGGCGCCGATGGGGCGGTGCGGATCTGGGACTCCTCCACCGGCCAGGAGCAGCAGACGCTACACGGCCCTGCCGATAGTGTGCTCAGCCTGGCGTATAGTCCGGATGGCAGCCTGCTGGTCACCGCCGGCCAGGATGGCACGGCCAGGGTCTGGGATGCGGCGACCGGCCAGGAGCGCCGCGAGTTACTGGGCCACACGGGCGCCGTGCTGAGCGTGGCCTGGAGTCCCGATGGGCGCTTTCTGATCACGGCGGGCGCCGATGGCACGGCCCGCCAGTATGCGGCCCGGCTCGCCGATCTGCTGGCCCTGGCCCAGACCCGCACCACGCGCGCCCTGACCGATCAAGAGCGCGAACAACTGGGCCTCCCGCCGACCGCCACGGCCCCGGTCTTGAACAGCAGCGCCGTGGCCCTGGCCCTCACCCCGACCCCTGGGATCACCCTCACCCCGCTCGCCCTGGCCTCTTCCGGCCCCCTGGAGACGCCGCTGGCGCTCGGCCGCCCCAGCGGGCAGATCGCCTTCGCCAGCAACCGGGGGAACCCGCCGGACTCCCATATCTATGTGATGGCCGCGGACGGGACCGACCAGCGGGTGCTGACCACCGCGCCCCTCGACCTCTATCCGGACTGGGCGCCGGACGGCACGCGCCTCGTCTTCATGTCGGCGAACCCGAAGATCCCGGCCGACTCCCCGGCCGGGGATCTCTACATCACGAACGCGGACGGCGCCGGGCGCGTCCAGCTGACCCATGGCCTCAACGCCAAGTGGCCCCGCTGGTCGCCCGACGGCAGCGCGATCCTCTATGCCGATGGGCCCGAGAATCGCTCGCCCGTCTTTGATCTTTACCTGATCACGCTGGCCGACCACGCCATCCGCCGCCTGACCGACAGCCCCGGCTTCGACGGCTTCCCCGCCTGGACGCCCGACGGGCGGATCGTCTTCACCAGCGCCCGGGTCGACAACAAGACGCATCTCTTCACCATGAACGCGGATGGCTCCGGCCAGCAACAGCTGACTTTCGCCGCGGGGGAGCAGGAGAATGCGGCGGTCGCGCCCGACGGCCGCCAGGTCGCTTATGTCTCTACGCAGGACGGCGCCGAGCACATCTACACCAGCGCGCTGGATGGCACAGGGGTCCGCCAGATCACCAGCGGGCCGGGCGTCGACCGCTACCCGACCTGGTCGCCCGACGGCCAGTGGATCGCTTTCCACTCCAATCGCGACGGGAACTTCGAGATCTACCGGGTGCCGGCGACGGGCGGCCCGGTCCAGCGCCTGACCAGCGAGCCGGCGGACGACGACGAGCCCACCTGGCATCGCTGAAGCGGCGTAGTTTTTGCGCGCGCCAGGAGTTATAATAGCATTGTGACCACGAACCACCTTGCCACCCTCGAAGAGTACGGGCTGATCCGGCTGGCGCAGATCGTACCCGATCTGGCCTACTTGTTCCGGCACGCGCTGGTGCAAGACGCGGCGTATTACTCGCTGCTGAAGGCCGATCGCAAGCGGCTGCACGGGGCCGTGGGCGAGATATTGGAAGTGCTCTATCCCACGCGGCGGGAGGAACTCGCTTCCCTGCTGGCCGAACATTTCGCCGGGGCCGGCGACGATCGCCGCGCGTTGGAATATTTCACCCTGGCGGGCGATAGCGCGGCGCGCAAGTATGCCAACCCGGAGGCCGCGGCCCACTACAGCCGCGCGTTGGCCATCACCACGCGGACGGGGGCCGACAGCCCCACGCTGATTCACCTCTACGCAGCGCGAGGGCGCGCTCTCGAGCTGAGCAGCCGCTACGCTGAGGCACTGGAGAATTATGCCGCGATGGAGGCGGCGGGCCAGGAGCACGCCGCCCCCGCACTCGAACTCGCCGGGCTGGTCGCGGCCGCCGTCGTGCGCTGCGCACCGACCGCCCAACAGGATCGCACGGCCGGGGCGGCCCTCTGCACACGGGCGTTGGCGCTCGCCCGCGCCTTGGGGGATCGGGCCGCCGAGTCGCGCATCCTCTGGGCCATGATGTTGTTGTATGGGATGACCGCCTCGGCCCCCCTGGACCAGATTTCCGCCTATGGCGAGGAGTCGCTACGCATCGCGCGCGAGTTGGGCCTGCGCGAACAGATCGCCCAGACCCTGAACGATCTCTCCTACAATTATGGCAACGCCGGGCGGGAGCAGGAAGCGCTGGCCGCGCTCGCCGAATCCCAGGCGCTCTGGCGGGAGCAGGGCAATCTGCCGATGCTCACGGATAACCTGAACGCGACGGCGCTGCGCCGCCAATCCCGCGGCGAATACCGCGCAAGTTTCCCGCTGGCTGAGGAAGCTTACCGGATCAGCGAAACCATCGGCAACAGGTGGGGGATGGCGTTCAGTGGCTGGATCCAGGGGATGGCCTACATGAATTTGGGCGCGGCGGGGCCGGCGATTGCCTTTTTGGAGCAGGCGGTCCGCCTGGGCGAGCAGGGGGGGTTTGTGATTGCGGCGGGGATGGGGCGCGTCCTGTTAAGCTGGATCTATTACGACCTGGGTGCCTACAGGCCGGCCCGGTCCTGGGCCGAGGCGGCGATTGCGTTCGCCGAATCCCTCGGCCGCCGGCCGCGCTCCCAGGCCTACGCGCGATTGGCGCTGGCCGAGGCGGCCGCGGGCGACTGCGCGGCCGCGGCCGCGCAGTTCGCCCAGGCGCGCCAGACCCTGGACCGGAAAGACCCGCTGGGCTATCCTATCGTGGCGGCGAGCGAATGCGAGTACGGCCTGCTGCGCCGGGCATTTGCCGAGGTGGTCGCCGTGGCGGATGCGTTCCTAGAGGGACCGGAGTTCACCGCCCCGCGCTCTTTCGTCCCCTTCATCCTTTCATATAAAGGCCGGGCGCTGTTCGGCCTGGGCGAGGTTGACGCGGCGGAGGCGGTGCTGGCGGAGGCGCGGGCGGCAGCCGAAGCCCAGGAGGCGCGCCCGGTGCTGTGGCCAACCCTGATCGCACTGGCCGAGATCGCCCGCGGCCGGGGCGCGACAGCGCAGGCAGCCGCCTTGCGCGAACAGGCCCGCGCCCACCTCATCTACATGGCGGATCAGATCGGGGATGCCGGGCTGCGCGCGTCGTTTCTCGGCCGGCCACAGGTGCGGGCCGTCCTGGAATAGGAAAAGCTCTGGTGGTTGACACGACTCGCGCCGATCCCCAGCGCTTCCCCTCACGCACCCGATCCCATCCCCTTCTTCGTGTCCTTCGTGTCCTTCGTGGATGAATCGTCGCGCCGGGTGCCGCTATTTGGCGACGTGGGACTTCAGGAACTGGACCGCGCGCGGCCAGGCATCTTGCGCCGATTCGGCGTGGCCCATGCCGTGATCGGGGTTGAGGAAGGCGTGGCTGGCCTCGGGATAGACCCGCACTTCCGCGTCTTTGCCGGCGTCCTTCAGCAGCCGCTCGATTTTATGGATCTGCTCCAAGGGGATGCTCGGGTCCTTGCCGCCATAGATCGCCAGTACCGGGACCTGGAGGCCCGCGAGCTGTTCGGCGCTCGGGTCGAAGCCGCCCGCGTACCAGGGGACGGCGGCCGCGACATCCGGCGAGCGCAGGGCCGTCAGCCAGGTCAGGGTGCCGCCGACGCAAAAGCCCATGACGCCGACGCGCTTGGGATCGACGTCCGGCCGGGCTTTCAGCGTGTCGATCGCCACCTGGATCTCGCGGATCGCGTTCTCGATGTTGCCGCCCAGCATCATGACCGCCTTCTGCGCCTCATTGGGCTCGGTGACGACCTGGCCGTGATAGAGATCGGGCACCAGGACCACAAAGCCTTCGGCGGCCAGCCGTTGCGCCACGCTGATCACGTGGGGCTCGATGCCCCACCACTCCTGGATCTG
>DATGEF010000692.1:0-3350 GCA_035310405.1 Chloroflexia bacterium
CCCGCGCCATCGTCGCGCACGAAATAGACGACCTCGTCGGCCGGGGCCAGGGTGCCGAACTCAATCGTGGCCGTGGGATGCTGGCCGGTAAACTTCCAGGCGTTGCCGAGCAGGTTTTCCAGGGCCACGCGCAAGAGGCGGGGATCGGCGTGCGCGACGATGGCGGGGGCAATGCGGAACGTGACCGCGCGCGCCGGCGCGCCCGCCTGGAGAGTCGCCGCAATGGCCTGGGCCTGAGCGCTCAGATTGACCGGCAGGCGGCGCATCTCGCTGCGCGTCACGCGGGCGAGCAGCAGCAGGTCGTCGATCAGCTCGGCCATGCGCCCGGCGGCCGCGCGGACCCGCTGGAGATAGGCGTGCCCGACTGGGTCGATCGTGGTCCCGTAGTCTTCGAGAAACATCTGGCTGAAGCCGTCGATGGTGCGCAACGGCGCCCGCAGGTCGTGGGAGACCGAGTAGCTGAACGCTTCGAGCTCTTTATTCGCCACCTCCAGCTCGGCCGTCCGTTGCTCCAGGGTCTCCCGCGCGCGTTGCAAGGCGGCTTCCATCTGCTCATGGGCGGCGATTTCGCGCGCGCTGGCCGCGGCCTGTTGCCGGAAGAATTCCTCCCGCTGCCCGGTCAGCGCCGCCAACTCCTCCAGCATCTGGTGGAAAACCGCGGCCAGGGCGCCGATTTCGTTCGCGTCCTGGGGCAGGCGGCGGGCGACCTGGGCGGTCACTTCCGGGCTGAGCCCATGCCGCCGGACCTCGGCGATCGCCCCAGCGAGCTGGCTGAGGGGCCGGGTGACGCGCCAGCGCACGACGGCCAGCGCGATCAGGACCACCAGCCCCCCGGTGACGAGGGTGCCGGCGGCCAGCAGGCCGAATTGCGGCTGCAGCCCAGCATAGGCCACGGCCTGCGGCGTCAGCAGCAGGATGGTCCAACTGAGCCGGTTGAGCGCCCGGATACTGGCCCCATCGTCGAGCCCGGTGCTGACCGTGCCCTGGATGGGGGCGTAGGCGATCAGATAGGAGTCCAAAGTGGCGGCGCCCGGGGCGAGGGCCGTCCAGGTGCGCTGCCAGCCGGGGGGCAGCGGGCCCCCCGTCCAGGCCGGCAGGGCGTAAATCACCTGGCCGGCGCCGTCGGCGATCAGCGTCGTGGTCTGATCCTGCTGGTGCTCGCTCAGGATCTGCTCGGCCAGATTCGCCAGCTTCAGGCCGCTGACCACCACGCCCACCCGCTGCCCGTCCGCGTCCAATACCGGCACGGCCAGGAACAGCAACAGGCCAAAGCCGGGCAGATCCGCCACCCGGGCCAGCCCCCGCGCCCCGGCGCCCGCGGCCGGATCGGGCCACCAGGGCTGCCCGCTCAGCTCCCAGATGGGCCAGCCGGGCGAGGTCACGCTTTCCAGGCCGCCTTGCGGATCGCTGAGCAGGACGATCGCCCGGTGCGTATACTCCTCGCGGTAGGCTTTGAGCACCCGCCCCGCCGGGTTGTCGACATAGGCCAGGCGGATGGCATCGCCCGGCGTGGCCTGCTCGTAGGCCCGCTGGGCGGCCCCTCGGTTACCGGGCGCGGGCCCGTCGACGTGGCTGAGGGGGATCACGCGGGCCAGCCCTTTGAGCCGGTCGAACTCGCGGAGCACGACATTCGCGAGGCTGCGCTCCGTATCGTAGGTGCGGGCGGTGACTTCCAAGCCGACCTGCTGTTCCAGGGTCCCGCGCGCATACGCATAATTCGCCCAGCCGACGGCCAATACCACGGGGAGCATACTGACCAGGAACAGCAGGGCTGTCTGGAAGGTCAGCGCCTGCCGGCGCGACGGCCGTTGTTGTGGGAGAGAGCGGGCCACGACGCAGGCTCCTCGAACTGATCGCCGGGGCGCCCGGCCGGGAATCGTCGCTGCGCAAGGACTGCCGTCATTATAGCAGATCTCGGCTTCGGGTAGGGGGGCCGATCCCCAGTCTCTCAGTTTTTGTGAATTTTGCAGCAATTGCGCCACGGCTGTGGCAAGTACGCCGACCCTATTGACAAGACCCCGCCCGATCGCATATACAAGGAGCAAGCAATGACAGTGACCATCGATGACCAGCAACCGACGCCACATGGCGAGATGTTGGACTGACGATTGGCAACTAGCGACTGGCGACTCACCACTCGTCTCGCTGACGACTGACGACTGACGCCTGCGGCGAAGGAGCAGCTATGCGCGCGGTCATTACCTTGCTGCCGGGAGATGGGATCGGGCCGGAGGTCGTCGCCGAGGGCGCCCGCGTGCTCCGGGCGGTCGCGGCCGCGGGGGGGCACCAGTTCGAGCTGCGGGAGGCGCTGCTGGGCGGCTGCGCGATCGAGGCGACCGGCCAGCCCCTGCCGGCCGCCACGCTTGCCGCGTGCCAGAGCGCCGACGCCGTGCTGCTCGGCGCGGTGGGCGGGCCCCGCTGGGACAACCCGGACGCGGCCGTGCGCCCCGAGCAAGGATTGCTCGGGCTGCGCCAGGCGCTCGGCCTGTTCGCCAATCTCCGCCCGGTCACCATTCACCCGGCCCTGGTCGCGATTTCGCCGTTGCGGCCGGAGCGGCTGCAGGGGGTGGACCTGCTGGTCGTGCGCGAACTCACGGGCGGGATTTATTTCGGGGAGCACCGGCGCGAGCGGCAGCCCGACGGCGAGGAGCAGGCGCGCGACACCTGCGTCTACACGACCGGCGAGATCGCGCGGGTGGTGCGGACGGCGGCCGGCCTGGCGCGGGAGCGACGCCACAAGCTCACCTCGGTCGACAAGGCCAACGTGCTGGAAACCTCGCGCCTCTGGCGCAGCGTGACGACGCGCATCGTGCGCGACGAGTTTCCCGACGTCGCCCTGGACCACCTGCTCGTCGACGCCTGCGCGATGCACCTGTTGCGCCGCCCGGCCGACTTCGATGTGATCGTGACCGAGAATATGTTCGGCGATATCCTGACCGACGAGGCGGCGATGCTGGCCGGCTCGCTGGGCCTCTTGCCGTCGGCGTCGCTCGGCGCCCGCCCGAGCGAGGCGGGCCGCCCGCGCATGGGACTTTATGAGCCGATCCACGGCTCGGCGCCCGACATCGCCGGCCAGGGCGTCGCCAACCCGCTGGCCGCCATCCTCTCCTTCGCCATGGCCCTGCAATGGTCGCTGGGCCAGCCGGAACTCGGCGGCCGCGTCACCCGCGCGGTCGACGCGGCGCTGGCCGCCGGCGCCCGGACCCGCGACATTGGCGGGACCCTCGGAACCGTGGAGATGACCGACGCCGTTCTGGCGCACCTCTGAACCCCGAGCGCCGGACGCGCCGTCAGGTCAGCCGCCGCCCCAGGATCCGTTCCAGGATCCGCGCCGGCGAGGTCTCCGGGGC
>DATGEF010000693.1:0-2427 GCA_035310405.1 Chloroflexia bacterium
CCCCGCTCTGCCAAGAGCCGCCATGGATCGTGATCAGCCCCGGCGCCGGGTGCGCGGGCGCCGGTCCCTGGTAGACATCCATCTGGAGCGCCTGGCCGTCCGGGGTGGCAAAGACCACACTGCGCTGCTGGACGCCGGGCGCCGCGTAGCCACGCAGCAGGTCGAGGGCCACCAGCGGCCGCGGCCGGGGTGGCGCGTCCGGGGTGGCCGGCGGCGCCAGGGTGCCGAGCGCGGCGTCCAGAGCCGCGGGGACCTGCGCCGCCGTGGGCGCGGCCCGCAAGAGGGAGCTCACGGCCAGCGCGGCCCCGGTGACGCCCAGCGCGGCCCCGAGCCGGCCGGCCCAGGTCCGGCGCCAGCCGGGCAGCAGCGGGGTCAGGGCCAGGGGCGCCAGCCAATAGCCCCACTCGGTCACCGCCAGCCCGACTTTCCAGAGCAAGCTGTTCGGCGCCGGCAAGACCGCCAGGGCCCCCGCGCCGGCGCACAGCCCGCCCACCAGCAGCCGCAGCCAGGCGAAACGTGCCAGTCTCCCGCTCATGGGCGCATTATACACCGCTTGAGGCGGCGGCGGTAGGCGGAGATCGTCGAGGGGTGGCGGCGGCGCGCACGGGCCGGCCGCCGATCAGGCCAGCTTGCGCGACTCGCGCGCCGCGGCAATCGCCTCTTGATAGACCGCGCGCGTGCCGCACAGGTCCTGCGCGGCGGTGCGGGCCGCCGCGCGGTTCTCCTGCGCGGCCCGGCGTTGCACCTGCCAGACCCGGTGGCTCTGCGCGGGCGGCCGGTGCTGGAGTACATTGGCGGGCTCGCAGGCGGCGAGAAAGGCGTGCGCCGCGGCGACCTGTTGTGTCGTAACCATCGAGAACCTCCTGATAGTGCATGGCAAAAGAACCCGTTCCCACATCCCGGGCCCTTTATTATCCCCCAACGGTGCTGCCCGCGCCCCGGTGATTTGTCTAGTGCGCGGGCAGGCAAATACCCGGGGCGGCGGCCAGGCGGCCGGAAATTAGCCGGGGCCCACCGCGGGCATGTTGAGCAGCAGGCCCTCCAGGGCCAGGCGGGGGCTGACATTCTGGGCCAGCTGTTCCTGGGCCGCCGTGATCGCGCTGAGGAAGGCGCCGATCTGGCGCAGGGAGTAGGGTGCCGCCTGCTGGGTCAGCAGGGGGAGGTGGTCGGTGTTCAGCACCAGGCCGGGGCAGCCGGCGCGCACGACCAGCAGGTCGCGCCACCAGAGGGCCAGCTGGGTGAGGGTGTCGAACACGCCCGGGCGGTCCCGGGCGAACGCGCCGGCGAGCTCGGCGGCGAAGGCGAAGCGGGCCGGGAGATCGGCGGCCGGCAAAGCGGCCAGCACATCCAGGAGCGCGGCCCGCTCAGCCAGCCGCTCCGGGTGGGCGGCCGTGTCCAGGGCCCAGCCCAGCCGGCCGCCGGAGATCGCCGCGAGCAGATCCGCCTGCTCGGCCGCAATACCCCGGGCGCGCAGGGCGCCGGCGACCTCGGCGCGGGCCAGGGGCCGCAAGGCCAGGACCTGCACCCGTGAGAGGATGGTGGCCGGCAGCCCACCCGGGTCGGCGGCCAGGAGGAGTAACACGGCGTAGGGCGGCGGCTCCTCCAGGGTCTTGAGCAGGGCATTGGCGGCCGGCAGGCTGAGCGTGTCGGCGTCTTCTACCACCGCCACGCGCCAGCTCCCTTCGTAAGGCCGCAGGCTCAGGCTGCCGGTCAGGGCGCGGATCGTGCCAATGGTGAGTTCTTTATTCACCCGCCCCTGCTGCTCCGGCTCGGCGGCTTGGCGCGCCAGGCTATACCAGTCGACGTCGGGATAGGTGCCCCGGGCGATGCGCAGACAGGCCCGGCACCGGCCACAGGGGATGTCCCGGGGCGCCGGGGCGGCCGCGGCGGCGAGCGTGGCCGGGTCGCCCTGGCAGTGCAGAGCCTGGGCGAACAGCCGGGCCAGCGTGGCTTTGCCGATCTGGGGCGGCCCGACCAGCAGGTACGCATGGGCTGGGTGGCCACCGGCCAGGGCGCGGCGCAGCAGCGTGACGGCCGCCTGGTGGCCGATCACGGGCCAGGCGGGGGCGATCGGCGTGGCCAGGCTAGAGCCCATTCCGCGGCTCGCCCGCGCCGTTCCGGGCGGGCGGGGCCGGCTTCCCGGGGGCGGCCGGCTTCCCGGCGACCAGCGGGGGGACCGCCCCGGCCGCGGGCGTTTTACGCTTGATCTCGGCCGCGGCCGGGGCGGCCGCGCGCGCGGCCCGGATCGCCTTCACCCGCTCCTGCTCCGCTCGCGCCTCCGGGCTCAGCTTCCGCACCGGGGTTTTGGCCGCGGGCGGCTGGGGCGTGACCGGCTCCGGCCCCAGTAGGCCCCGCACCGCCGTGTTGAGCCGGTTGCGATCTTCGACCGGCAAGGTCGCCGCGCGCATATCCTCGTCGAAATATTGG
>DATGEF010000694.1:0-19833 GCA_035310405.1 Chloroflexia bacterium
GGCCGCGGTTTGCGCCCACACGCCAAAGTCCGTTTGCCCGACTGGTGAGTCAGGTGCTGGGAACGGAAGCGGAAAATAGCCCAGTGGGCGCAGTGGCGTGACTTGAGTCTCGGCGGATCAAGCATTTGCCAGCAGTATCAGGATTTTGCATCCCGTCGGGGCGGCAGATCCGCGGGCGGGGGCCGACCTCTCCCCTAACCCCTCCCCGGCGCGGGGAGGGGAACACGGGGCCCGCGGCCCGCCGCGGACCCCCGGCCCGCCGGCCCGCCGTCTCCTCCCCGCGCCGCCATCTATCCGGCCACCGCCCGTGCAAAAAGCTGCCGAGCACCCTATCCACGGGCGCAAGTTGACCGCGCCCTGTGGCTCTGCTACAATCAGGCCCAGCGGCCGGGCCTGTTCCCCCGCCGTCTGGACTCAGTACCGCTATTCCGAGGAGGCCTACCATTGGCGAACGTGAAGAGCCTGATGATGATCTTGCGCGTGTTATTCCTGGTCGTGATTCTTTTAGGGGCGGCGCAACTCTTTGATTGGGTGCCCTCCGGCCTGAGCAGCGTTTGGACCTGGCTGCACATCCTCGCCGGCCTGGCCATGATCGGCCTGATCGAGCGCATCTGGTCGATGCGCACCCGCGCCTGACCGGATCGGCTGCACCGGTCACCGGTCCCTGGTCACTCGGACGGCCGCGCATTCGCCACGGCCGTCCGGGCGAGCGACTCCACGGCCGCCCAGTCCCCGGCCCGCACCGCCGCCGCCGGCAACACGGCGGCCGCCAGGCCCACGACCTGCACCCCGGCCGCCAGGTAGGCGCCGACATCCGCCACCGTCGTGCCGCCGGCGGCCCAGAGCGGTAGCCCGGCCAGGGGCGCCAGGATGTCGCGGAAGTAGGCGACCCCGCCCACGGCACTCACCGGGAAGACCTTTACCAGGTCCGAGCCCTGGGCGAGCGCGGCCAGGATCTCGGTGGGCGTCAGCGCGCCCAGGATCGTCGCCGCCCCATACGCGCGCGCCACCGGGGCGATGTCCGGGGCCACCGGCGCCACCAGGAACCGCGCGCCCGCGTCGAGCGCCGCCCGCGCCTGGTCCGGCGTGAGCACCGTGCCCGCCCCCACCAGCACCGTCGGGTCGTCACGGAATCGATCGGCCAGCATCTGGATCAGGGCCGGCGCACCGGGCGTCGTCAGCGTGATCTCGACACAGCCCAGGCCGCCGCGGATAAAGGCCAGGGCCGCCTCCTGCGCCGCCGCGGCCGTGTCCACGCGCACCACGCCCACCACGCGCGCCCGCCGCAAGTGCTCCAGGGCCGCCGCCCGCGCCCCCGCCTCCCCGGCGACCCGCTGATGGCGTACTGCTGCTTCGTTCATCGCGTACTCCCCCTTCGGAATGCGGAGTGCGGAGTGCGGAGTGCGGAATATCAAGTACTCCGCACTCCGCACTCCGCACTCCGCACTAACTTCGCTCGGCCAGGAGCGCCGCCGTCTCCGCCAGCCGCGTCGAATAGCCCATCTCGTTGTCATACCAGGCGGCCACGGACAGCAGCCCGCCGTCGAGGATCTGCACCAGCGGCAGGTCGATCACCGACGACAAGGGCTCGCCCAGGATGCGCGCCGAGGCATATTCCTCTTCCAGCACGCCCATGACGTCCTTCAGCGGGGCCGTCTGGGCCGCCTGCCGGAAGGCATCCTTCACCGCGTCGGCCGAGGGGTTGCCGTCGACCACCGCGTTCAGCTCCACGATACTGCCGGTGCGCACCGGCACGCGGTACGCCTTGCCTGTGATCTTCAGGTCGGGCCAGATGAACAGCAGCGCCTTCGCCGCGCCCGACGACGAGGGGATGATATTCTCCGCCGCGGCCCAGGAGTCGCGCCGATCCTTCATCGGCTGGTCGGTCAGCGACTGGGTGTTGGTGTAGGCATGGACCGTCGTGAAGAGGCCCATGCGGATGCCGAAGTGCTCCCGGACCACCTTCACGACCGGCGCCAGGGCGTTCGTCGTGCAGCTGGCCATGCTGATAATATGCTGCTCCCGCGGGTCGTAGGAGTCCAGGTTGATCCCGGGCAGCAACACCGCGTCGCAGTCTTGCAGCGACTTGCTCGGCGCGCTGACCAGCACTTTTTTGGCCCCGCGGTCCAGATGCGCCTGGGCCCCGGCGCGGGTCGTCGCCCGGCCCGTGCAGTCGATCACCACATCCACGCCCAGCGCGTGCCAGTCCGGCAACCCCGGGGTCGCGTCCAGGTAGGCGATCTCCCGCCCGCCGATGATCAGCCGGCCCTCCCGGCTGTCCACCGGCTCATGCCAGCGGCCGTAGTTCGTGTCGTAGGCGAACAGCGCACCCAATGTCGCCACGTCTTTGATATCCGAGATCGAGACCGGCACGAACCGATCGTCGCGCAAGGCCGCTTTCAGTGCCGACCGGCCGATGCGCCCAAATCCATGAATCGCCACTTTACCCATGTTTTACTCCTCCCTAACGCATGCCGCAACGCATGCCGCAACGCATGCTCTGACCACTATAAAGCGATTATACAACGTGCCCCAGCATGGCGCAAACGCGGATGCCCGGCGCCGGCCGGGCGGCCAGGCCCCGCCTCTCGGAATACGGCCCCCCTGGTGCCCCTACGTCGCGCGCGCGAGATATAGCTGCCGGGTGAGCTGGATCTGCGCAAGATGTTCGCGCAGATGCCCATAATTGCGCATCAGCCAGTAAAGGCCCGACTGTGGGATCGGCTTATGGGGGCGCGGGCGCAACGTGCGCAGGTCGCCGGCCTGCAAGCGGGAGGCGAGCTGCGCCCAATCGGCCGCCGCGGCGTCGAGCAGCCGGAGGAGGGCGGCGGGCTCGTGGACCTGCGCGGCGAATTCGGCATCCCGGTCGCGCGCGGTGGGAATCTCCAGCAGGTTGCGCAACATCTCGGCCTCCGCTCCGAGCGCATGCACGACGATCGTCCCGATCGCGCTGGTCTCCGGCCCCGGCGTCCAGTTCAAGGCCGCGCCCTCCAGGCCGTCGATCGCCTCGCGCACCTGCTGATGCACCTCGCGATGCAGGGCACTGATGTCCTGTAAATATTGTTCGGCGTCATTCATTAGCGTGCTCCTCCTGACCCGTACATCTATAATCCCCGCTGTCAGCCCCAAGCGTCTCCCGTGGGGAGACGCAGCCCGGCGGCTAAAAGCCGCGGCAACGACGAGCGAAGCCCGCCTACGCGGGCGGAATGGCCGGTTGCTTGGCCGTAGCGCTCCACCCCCAGATCCTGCGCTTGTTCATATCAGCTATTGTACCCGTATTGGCCCTAATTTGGGTAGGGGGCGGTGCCCCACAGCGCGGCCCTCACCCTGCCCTCTCCCGTGCGCGGGCGAGGGAGCGGACCGATCGGGTAGGCAGCAGGGCGTCGGTGATGAGTCACCCCACGCCGGAAGCGGCTGTGGGAGAGGGCTCTGCCCTCGACGCGCTGGCCGCGCGGGTGAGCCGCGATCCCGTGCCCGGTCGTGCGGCGAGTATTTCGAGGGCAGAGCCCTCTCCCACAGTCCGTATGACAGCACATCCACCCGGCTAGTGCGTTATGATCGGTAACGGAGGATGCAGGGATGGCACCGACTCAGCGTTGTCCGGAATGCGGCACGGCCTGGGACGCGGGGCGCACCTGCCAGGACGATTTCCAGCAAATGCTGGCCTGGGAGTCCGAACACCCGAGTTTTTGGGCCGTACACCACTTGATGGTGTTGTGCTATCACCTGCAGCACCCCAGTTTGTATTCACCCGCCGGCCTGGCAGGCGCCAGGGCGCTCTTAGTCGAGTTTGTGGAACATCAGGCAACGCCGGAAGAGATCCGGCGGCGCAATCGCCGCCGGCTCGATTCGAGCAAGCGCCAATGGAAAATTAAGGGCACTCCCGCCGCGCACGGCTCCTATAACTTTCCCGTCCCGTGGACGATGACGGCCGCCCATGTGATCGCCGGGGGGGTCGACCACTACTGTGCCAATGTGCGCGCCTGGGCGGAATCCATCTATTTTGCAGTGTAAACTAATATTAGTTTTCTTGATGTGTGTACGCCAGGATTATCTGCACATCGGTCACCGCTAATCTCCTAGAGTTAGCGGAAATGTCGAGGTTATATACCACATCCGGATCACCAGTCAGCAGTTGAAAGGCCCGCTCATTTCGCAACCGGATAAGGGGAGGGGTCGAGTCAGCCCACCGTTCAGCCCATCCGTCCTTGGTCAGGAGGGATGTGTAGAATGCTAAGATCGTGCCAGGGGGATCGGTGGTCTGGAAGGAAATTTGAGTATTCTCTGTGGTCAGACTCCCACCCCTAGAACTGACCCCGGCCCAGATGCCGGGCGTTTGTACTTCCTGGAAGTTCCAGGCATTGGGATACGCGCGAAGATGCTGGATATTGGGGCGCGGTGCGAAGGGTTGGAAAAACAGAAAGGCATCAACAATGCCTACAGTGACAATAAGGACGGCGAAGCCCCCAAACAATCGCATCAAGGGATCTGTGCTCTTTTTAGGCTGAATTATCTCGGATTTCAATCCAGACACCTCCTCTACCTGGTTACGCATGCCGCATTACCCATCCCGCGCCACGTACCGCTCCGCGGCCGCGATGCGCTCGGCGATGGGCGGGTGGCTGTAGAAGAGGACGCGCACCCAGGCGGGCGGGGCCGCGTCGCTGAGGTTCTGGCCGGCGAGCTTGGCCATCACCGACTGGAAGGCGCGCGGCTTGCCGGTCACGCGGAGGGCGTAGGCGTCGGCGGCGCGCTCCATGTGGCGGGTGAAAGCATTCGTCACGGGCAGCAGCAGCAGCCCGAAGACCGCCAGCACGCCCAGCAGCAGGGGGAAGCCGGCCGGGTCGGCCAGGCCGCGCAAGCCGAGCGCGCCCACGCCCAGGCGCAGGCCCTGGTCCGCGAGCCAGAGGCCCCCCAGCATCAGCCCGGCCTGGAGGGCGATGCCCCGCCAGAGGTCGCCATGCACCTGGTGGGCGAGCTCATGGGCCAGAACCGTCTCGATCTCGTCGACGGTATAGTCTTGCAGGAGGGTGTCGCCGAGGATCACGCGCCGGGTCGGGCCGATCCCCGTGAACAGGGCATTGGCCGTCGTGGTGCGCCGGCTCAGGTCCATCACAAACACGCCGCGCACGGGACTGCCGGCCGCGTCCGCCAGGCCCATCAACCGGTCGCGGAGCTCGCCGTCGGCCAGGGGCGTGAATTTGTTGAAGAGGGGCATCAGCAGGACGGGCGCCAGCTGGCCGAGGACGATGCTGAAGAGGATCAGCAGGCCGGCCATCAGCAACCACCAGGTCGCGGGGAAAGTGCGCAGCGTCCCGTAGAGCAGCAGGGCGACGGGCACGCCCAACCCGGCTTCCACGAGCAGGCCTTTGCCTAAATCGGCGGCCCAGAGCGCGGGGGTCTCCTTCGACAGGCCATAGCGCCGGGGCAGCACGAAGCCGGTATAATAGTCGAGCGGCAGGCTGATCAGCGTATAGGCGAGGCCCAGCACGCCGAGATAAATGACCAGCGCCGGCCCCCACCAGCCGGGCGGGCTGACGCGCTCCGCCAGGTCGCGCAGGGCGATCGACAGGCCGCTGACGAGAAAGCCGATCAGCAGCCCCGCGCCCAGGCCCAGCTCGACAAAGAAGAAGCGGCGCTGGATCGCCGCGTAGGCCCGCGCGGTCGCCTGGCGCGCCGGATCGACGGCCGGGGCAGGCGCCGAGTCGGGAGCGGCAACCGTCCCGGCCAAACCCGACCCCTGACCCCCGACCCCCGACCCCTCAGTCGTCGCCATACGAGTCCAGGTGGGCGCGGCTGCGCAGCTCTCCGGGCTGCAAGACAAGCAAGGTGCCCCGCCCTTCGGCGCGGAGGACCCCCGCGTCGACAAAGCGGTTGAGAGTCGAGGTCAGGGTCTCGCGCGTGGTGCCCAGCAGGTTGGCCATTTCCTGGTGTGTGAGGGCCAGGGACAGGCGCAGCTGGCGGCTGCCGTTCTGCGGCTCGCCACGCTCGGTCGCCTGGTCGAGCAGAAAGCGGGCCAGCCGGGTGCTGACGTCGGCGAAGGCCAGGCTTTCCACCTGGCGCTGGGTGCGGATCAGCTGCTGGCCGATCGCCTGGGTGACCTTGAAGGCGACGCCGGGCTCGCCGCGCATCAGCGCCTCAAAGTCGGCCAGGCCCATGACGGCGACGGTGGCATCGTCCAGGGCTTCGGCAAAGACCTGGCGGGCGGCGGGGTTGACGAGCGCCGTCTCGCCAAAGATATCGCCCGGCTCCATGATCGCCAGGGTAATCTCGCGGCCCTCGTCGGAGAGCATATAGAGCTTGACCCGGCCGCTTTTCAGCAGGTACACGCGGTCGCTGGGGTCCCAGGCGGTGAAAATGGTTTCGCGCCGGCGGAACTGGGTATGGGCGACTTTGGCCGCGACGGCCTGCAATGTGGTATCGTCGAGATCGCTGAGGATCTTAATGCGCTTGAGATACCAGATCTTCTCGCTGGGCGCAGGCGTCGGCACGGCGCGGGGTTAGTGCCAGGCGGCGACAACCGCCCGCTGGATGACCAGCGGCGCTTCGGGGTCCCCGCCGGCCGGCACGAGGGCCAGGGCTTCGCGCCCAAACCAGGCCACGGTGCCGGGGAAGGTCTCGCCGCTTTCGAGAGTCAGGGTCACCGGCTCCTGCGTGCGCTGGCGCTCGGAGAGAAACGCGGTCAGCCGCTTGCGAAAATTATCGCGCCGCGCCGTCAGGGTCTCGACGGGCACCTCAAAATAGCCGGCGAGCTTGGCCAGCATCGCGTCGTCCTCGCCCATGCGCCGGTGCTTGACTTCCAGCAGGTGGACATCCTTGGACGACAGGCCCGTGGCGTCGGCGATCTCCCAGGGGGTGACCCCCCCTTTGGTGGCGCGCATGAATTTGATGTAGTCGCTCAGGCTCATACCGTGGGCTCCTCGCCGCCCGCCGCGGCCGACGGCGCCCCTTCGCTGCCGGAGGCGGCGCCCGAGTCGCTGGCCGCCGGGGCCGCCTTGGCCTTCACCGCCCGCGCGCGGGGGGCTTTGGCCGCCGGGGCCGGCTCGGCCACCGCAGAAGCATCCGTCGGGGCGGCCCCCGGCGCGACGAAGGCCGGGGCTCCGGGGCCCGCGAAGGGCGCAATATCTTTGGCCTCGCCGGCGGGCGGGGCCGCGGCCGCCGGGCCGCCCCCGGTGCCGGTGCGCTGATAATAGGCGACGGCGAGCTTGCGCAAGACGATTTGCTCGGCGCCGCCCGGCGTGTCCTCTTCAATGGTGATCGTATACGGCGTGAAGTCGGCGACTCGCCCGTGGAAGACCTGGCCGTTGAACAGCACGACCCGGAACGGGGCGCGCAGCTCCCGTTGCTCGGCCAGGTAGACGGCCTCCCGGTCGTCGCGCAGGCCGGGCCACTGGCCAAAATGGACCTTGGCCGGCGGGGCCTTGGCGAGGGCATCTTCGCGCAGCTTCTTGATCCACTCGCGGGCGTCGAAGCGGGTGATATTGTCGATCCCGCGGCCGAACTGGCTCTCCAGCTCTTCGGTGCTCAGGTTCAGGCGGGCCGCCAGGCGCATAATCTCCGTGATCTGGCCGTCGGTCGCCGGCATGACGACGGGTTCTCGGCGCCCGCGGCTGGGCGGGCGCGGGCCGCGCCCGAGATCGCCTCCGGCCAGCGGGCCGGCCGGGCGCGGCGGGCGCAGGCCGTCGGGGCGGGGGGCGCCATAGGCCGGCGCGTAGGGCCGCGGGGCACCATAGCCCGGCGCGGGGCCGCCGATCGCCGGGGCCGGCGCCCCCGCGGCCGGGGGTAGGCCCCCGTTCAGCGGCGCCTCCGGCAGCGGATTGGGCGCCGGGCTGCCCCCCGGCAGCGGCGGCCGGACCGCGGATGCGGCGCCGTCGGCGCCGGCCGGCGCCGGCGCGGCGATCTCCGCGGGGACCAGCTCCTCGGGCTTGATCCAGAGGGCCTTGCTCAACGCTTTGACATGCGCCGGGGAGATTTCCTGGATGTTGGACTCGTAATCACTCAGCAAGCGGAGGGGAATGCTGGTACGTGCGCTTAGCTGAGCGAGCGTTAAACTCTTCCGTTCACGGATCAGCTTTAAACGGTTCACGCTCGACTCCTTCACTATATGCCTTTGCTGTGGGGCAACACAGGCGTATTATAACTGATAGATCACCCCCACGCAATGTACTATGACGAACAACGCACACGCCGGTTGCTGGATCGGGCGGGGGCGGGGGAACGGCCTCCGCAACAGGCAGATGAAAGGCAGAGTGTGTTATCATACGCCCATGTTGACGGACGACGCCACCCCAGCGCCCGAGCAGCCGCCGCGCCCGGCAGGGAACCAACCGGCGCAACCCCCCCGACTCAGGGGCCGCGCCCTGGCGGGGCTGCTGGCGCTCGGCCTGCTGGCCACCGCCGTCTTCAGCATCCGGCTCCTCTCGCTCCCGCCCCTGCATTTTGCGGCCGACGATCCCGCGCTCCAGGCGGCGGGCTTCTACGCGCCCGAAACCGGCGCCGACGGCAGCCGCTTCCGCTGGAGCCGGCCGAGCGCGGGCCTGCTCCTCCCAGCGCTGGCCGCCCGGCAGGTCTATACCCTGGAGATCGCCACGCCCCGGCCGGCCGGGGTGCCGTTCCCCGCCGGCCTCACGCTGGTGGCCAACGGCACACGCCGGCCGCTGGTGCTCACGCCCGGCTGGGCTCCCTATAGCCTCACGGCGGGGAGCCAGGTGGGGCTGGACAATGCCGTGGCGCTCGTGGCGGGCACGGTCGACGATAGCTTCTATCCCGCCGCGGGCGATCGCCGGCACCTGACCGCGGCGGTGCGCGGGGTGACTCTGGCCCTGGCCCGCGAGCCCGGGGGCTGGATCGCGCCCGCGCCCCTGCTGCTCCTGGCGACGCTGCTGATCCCGGCCCTGGCGTTCGCCGCCGTCGGGCGCGGCTGGCGCGGGCCGGTCGCGGGCCTGGCGACCCTGGGGCTCGGCGGCCTGATCTGGCTGTTGCCGCCCACCGCCCTGCCGGCCGGACTCGTCGGCGTCGCCCTCATCCTGGGGGCCGCGGCGCTGGGCCGCGCCCTGGTGCAGTCCGGGGCCGCTCTCGCCGCCGGGCTGTCCCGGGCCCTCGGCCAGCCGCAGTGGGGGCGGCTGCTGGAATGGGGCGGGCTGACGGCGATCTTGACGGCGCTGGCGGTGGTCGCGACCTGGCCGCTGGCCACCCACCTGGCGGACTCGGTCCTGGGCTGGCCGGGCGATAACTTTGCCTTTCTCTATAAGATCTGGTGGGTGCGCATGGCGCTGAGCACGGGAGCCAACCTGTTCAACGACCCGCACGTCTTTTACCCGTTCGGCTTCAACTTTGGCCGCGGGGAGCCGACCCTGCCCAACACCGTCCCGGGGGCCTTGCTGGCCACGATCGGCGGCGAGGCGCTGGGCTACAATGTGGTGCTGCTGGCCGGGTTTGTCCTCTCCGGCCTGGGCACCTACGGGCTGGCCCGCGCGGTGGGGACGAGTCGCAGCGGCGCGTTGCTGGCCGGCATCCTCTTCATGCTGGCCCCCTACCGCCTGGGCCAGGCCAGTGGCCACCTGCAGATCGCCGCGACGCAGTGGATTCCGTTGAGCTTGCTCGCCGCGGAGCGTGCGGTCCAGGGGCGCCGGGGTGCCGCGGCCGTCGCCGGCCTCTGCTACGGCCTCACGGTCCTCACGGCCTGGTATTACGCGATCATCGGGGGGCTGCTCCTCGGCGGCTACGGCCTGATCCGCCTCTGGCAAACGCGGCGCGGCCCGCCGCCGCGCCCGGGCCGCGCCCTGCTGGGCCTGCTCCTGCCCTTCCTGATCGTCGCCGGACTCGTCGCCCTGCCGGGGCTCGTGGTGGCCTTGCAGGCCGCGGGCGAGACGCCGCTCACGCACTCGGCCAAGGCCGCCGACGAGAACTCAGCTAGCGTGGCCGACTATCTCATCCCCAACGAGCTTCAGCCGCTCTGGGGCGCCCTGGCGATGGAGGCGCGCGGCGGCGAAAACATCATCGAGAGCACCCTCTACCTGGGCCTGCCCGCGCTGCTGCTGGCCGGGGTGGCCCTCTGGCCGCGGCGCCTGGGACGGGACGGGCGCGCGCTCCCCTGGGCCGTGCTCGGCGGGATCTGCCTGGTGTTGTCGCTGGGCCTGAGCTTGCGGGTGCTGCCGGGCGAGTTGGTGACTATTGGCGGCGCGCCCCTCCCGCTACCCGCCCGGCTGCTCTTCGACTGGATCCCGGGCTTCAACAGCCTGCGTGCCTATGCCCGGTTCGGCGGCGGGGTCGCCCTCGCCGTCGCCGTGCTCGCCGCCCTGGGCGCGACCCGGCTCCTGGCGCCGGCCCGCGTGGCCGGCCGTCGACTCGCGCTGGCCACCCTGCTCCTCGGCGCCGTGCTGGCCGACTTCTGGAGCGCTCCCAACGCCTGGGGCCTGACGACGGTGGCGCCGGACGCCGTCGCCGGCTGGCTCGCCCAGCAACCGGCCGGGGCGGTCATCCGCCTGCCGTTGACGGCGGCAATCGCCGGGCCGCCCCTCTATGCAGGTATCGCCTACCAACATCCGCTGGCCTATGGCTATGAAACGTTTGAGCCGCCCGGCTTTACGGCGGCGCGCCCCGTGCTCGCCCGCTTCCCGAAGGCGCCCAGCTTTGATCTGCTCCGCCGCTGGGGCGTGCGCTATGTCGTCGTCGCGGCGAGCAGCTATGGCGCCGACTGGGCAGCCACCCGGGCGGCCTTCGCCCAGATCCCCGATTGGACCCCCGTCTACCAGGCTCCCCAGCCGGTGATCTATCACGCGCCGTTCTGGATCGGCGATATCGAGACCACGCTGCGCGACGCGCTCGCGCCCGACGAGCTGGTCGTCTACCGGCTCAGGTGAGGGGGTTGGGGGTTGGGGGTTGGGGTTGGGGGTTGGGGTTGGGAAGTTAGCCCAGGGCTGCCAGGCCGGCGGCGTTCAGGATGCCTAGCCAGAGCAGCAGGAGGCCTAAGGCTACCACCCGGGCCCGGCCGGGCAGCAGCGTATAGAGCCCGCCTGTGCCCATCCAGGCGGCCGGCAGCAATAAGGCGAAGAAGTAGCGGCCCTGCGCCTGGAAGTTGACGGTGACGTTGTATTGCCAGTAGCCGAGCGCAATCGCCAGCCCGACGCTGGCGAAGACCAGGCCGGCTTGCCAGGCGAAAGGCCAGCGCGCCAGGGCCCGGCCGGGGAGCCGCGGCCGGGCCCGGACGAGTGCGACCAGGCTCACGATCAGCAAGATCAGCGCAACATAACGAGTTTGGGTATACCAGCCGGGGTCCAGCCGGATGCTCATCCAGCCAAAGCGGCCCCACAGGCTCTCCCAGGTCTGCTCCAGAAACGCCGCCCGTTGGGCCGCACTCGTCCAATCGAATTGCTGGAAGCGGATATGGTAAAAATGGAAGGCATCCCGCCCGCCGGTGACCTCCCCATAGACCAGCAGATTCCGCAGCAGCCACCAGCCGCAGACCGCCAGAGTCCCGCCGGCGGCCCCGGCCGTGAGGCGGACCGCCCGCGGCCACCACGCCCCCCAGCTGCCGCCAGGGGGCGCGCCGGCCAGCCGGACGAGCAGCAGCACGCCGAGCCCGGGGGCCAGGGCCAGGCCGGTGAGCTTGGTCAGCACCGCCAGGCCCAGCACCGCGCCCGCCCGCAGCAGCCAGGGATCATAGGCGGGATCACGGAGGGCGCGCAGCCAGACATAAAACGCGGCCGCGCTGGCACAATTAAAGGCGCTGTCGTTGGCGGCCGTCGCGCTATTGAAGCAGAACTGCGGCAGTAAGGCGACGGCCGCCGCGCTCGCGATCGCCCAGGCCGGCGCCTGCGGGGCCAGCACCCGGCCGGCCGCCCAGCAAAAATAGACCGTGCCCGCGCCAAACAGCGCCGCGATCACCCGCCCCAGGTAGAGCACCGTCTGTGGGTCGGGCGGGAGCGGCAGGGCCGCGACTCCGGTGACGACATAGTACAGCGGCGCTTGCATCGACTCGTAGGGAATCAAGGGGAACTCGCCGCGGCGACCGACTTGCTGCGCATAGGCGCGGACGGTGGGGTCCGTCGGCGGGCTGACCACCCGCGCCCGGTTGCCCACGAATTCGTAATGCACCTCGGGCAACTGGTGCTGCTTGCGGACCTGGAGGATGGCCTGCAAGTGGGCCGGCTCGTCGGGGGCGTTGAGCGGTTTGCTGACCCCCACCCACAGCAAGATCAGCCCCCAGCTGAGGAGGGCCAGAATCAGACCGGGCGCGTGTTGCCGCACTGCGCCGGGCGCAGCGGGCGCGGCGCCGGCCCCGGGTGGGCGCCCCGTTTCCTGCATAGGTGCGTACTCCCTACGGCGGAAGCCGTCGCCGTCCCGGCGATCGATGGGCCGTGCGCCCATTCTAGCAGGATTCGGCCCGCCCTGCCACCGCCGGCCGCCCTGTCGCGGCGCCGCATTGTTTTGCCGTTGTAGGGGCACGGCGTGCCGTGCCGCGGTGGGAGCGCGGCGGCCCCCCGTACGGCGCGAGATCCCCCCGGGCGGGCTCCCGCCCAGGGCACGGCACGCCGTGCCCCTACCACCCTAGACCGCCGTCGCGCGCACCAGGGCAGACGACGCATCCGCCCCGCTCTCTCGCTGCAAAACGATGCCGCGCGCCGTCTGCCGCGCTTCGGCTTTGACGGGCCGGAAGGCCCGGGGTATACTGGCGGTAAGTGTGTGAGGAAGCAGGGTTGACATCAACCAGAATTAAACAGGCCGCTATAGACTCCGATCCCGCCCGCGGCGATCTACCGGCTGCGGAGCGGCGGGCGCAGCTGGCCCATCCCGCCCGCCCGCGGAGTCGCTGGCGCCTCCACGGCGGCGTCCTGCTCGTCTTTACGCTCGGCACCATCGCGGCCACCTGGCCGCTGTTCCCCCAGATGGGCGGCTTCGTGGTGACCCGCGACGATCCCGTCCAGGCGATCTGGGAGATGGCCTGGCAAGCGCACGCCCTGGCCACGAACCCGCTCGGTCTCTTCAACGCCAATATCAACTTCCCCTTCCAGGGCACCCTCACCTTCAACGATCTCTCCTTCGCCGAGGCGGTGCTGGGGGCGCCGATCTATGGACTCCTGGGCAACCCGGTCTTCAGCCATAATGCCGTGATCCTGTGCGCTTATATCCTCGCCGGATACGGCACCTGGCTGTTGGCCTACCAGATCACCGGGTGCTCCGGGGCCGGGCTGGTCGCCGGCAGCAGTTTTGCGTTCAGCTTCTACATGCTGAACAATTTGCAGCATAGCACCCCGGTGAGCGCGGAGTGGCTGCCGTTCACGCTGCTGGCCGCATACCAGGTGCTCTGGACCGGGCGCTGGCGCTGGGTGCTGGCGCTGGCCCTGTTCTTTGCGCTGAATGCGCTCTCCAGCCACTACCTGGCCTTCTACGCGGCGATCCTGCTCGGGTTGTTCGCCGGCTATTACGGCCTGGCGCTGCGCCAGGCCGGCGTATGGCGCCGGCTGGGCCAAATCGCCATCGGTCTCGGCCTCGGGGGCCTGCTGGTGCTGCCGATCGCCATCCCCTATGTGCTGGTGCAGGGCAGCTACCATTTTAGCCGCGACCTGTTCCAGGTGGAGCGCTTCTCCAACACCCTGGTGAGCTTCCTGGCCGTCTACCGGGCCAACCCGGTGTACCAGGCGCTGCTCGCGCCGTTCGCCGATCATGGCCCCTGGCCGGTGGAGCAGTCGGCCTTCCCCGGGCTCGTCGCCCCGGGGCTGGGCGTCCTGGGGCTGATCTGGGCCTGGCGCCGGCGCCAGGCCGCCGCCCCCGCCGGCCCGGGCGCGGACGACCGGCCGGGCCGCGGATTATGGCAGCATGGGCTGTTCTATGCGCTGGTCGCGCTGGTGAGCGCGGTCCTATCGCTCGGTCCCAGCCTCCAGGTCACGTACGCGGCCAGTGCCTACGACCCCAGCACCGTGCAGCGGATCGCCCCCCTGCCTTACCTGCTTCTGTACCGCCTGGTGCCGGGCTTCGCCAGCATGCGGGTGGCGTCGCGGATTGATGTGCTGCTGGCGTTGGCGTTGGCCCTGCTCGCCGGGATCGGCGTGCTGGCGGTGCGCGGCGGGCTGGCTACCTGGCTAGCCCGCCGCCGGGCCCGCTGGGTGGCGTGGCCGGCCCTGGTGGCGGTGCTCACCCTGCTGCCGCTCCTGGAGAGCTGGAGCGCCCCCCTGCCGCTCTATCCGATCGCCACCCGGGCGGCGGTGCCCCCGGTGTATGGCTGGCTGGCCGCGCAGCCGCCCACGGCCATCCTGGAGTACCCGATGGTGCTCAAGGAGCGCGGGCCGGCCAATGTGTATATGGAAAACCTGGTCCAGTATTACAGTGTCTACCACTGGCAGCGCCTGGTGAATGGCAGCGTCACGATCCGCCCGTATGCCTATTCCGCCCTCATCCGCGAGACCGAAGACTGCTTCCCCTGCCCGCGGAGCCTGGACGCGCTCTCGCTGCTCGGCGTCCAATACGTGGTCGTGCATCTCGACAACCTCACGGCCGCCCAGCGGACCGATTTCCTGTGGCGCAGCACGGCCCCGGCCGCGAAAGTCGTTGATACCTTCCTGCTGGTCCAGGACTTCGGCGCCGACCGGGTCTACCGGGTGGTGAGTCCGCGCCCGGTGAGCGAGGTGCAGAATCAGATCCCGCCCGGGGCGTCGATCCTGCTCGACACGCCCGAGCACGACCCGATCAAGGCCGGGGATGAAGACCATGTGCTGATCGGCGGCGGCTATATGGCCACGCTCGGCTGGTATCTGCGCGACCATCCGCTGTACGGCGACGCCCGGCTGACTTTCGGCCAGCCGATCGGCGCGGTCACCCCGGCCACCCGGCCGGACTACGCCCTGCTCTGGGCCGGCCAGGACCCGACGGCGGCCGGCTATCAGCCGCAGGATCGCGTCTGGGCCAACGAGTTCGTCGTCCTCTATCGTCGGGCCGCCCGCAGCGCCAGCACCAGGGCCAGCAGGGCGACCGCCGCCAGGGCGACGGGCACCATAGTATCCCAGCCGGCCGGGAGGCCCATGCTGGCCAGCGTGGGCCGCAGTATCGCCTCGCGCGTGCCGGTCAGCAGGAAGCGCCAGTGCGCCACGATCTGCGACCATTCCGGCGTAAAGAACATATGCGTTTCGGCCGCGGTGCCGGAGACGTAGATGTTGTTAATGTCGAAGTAATAAAACTGATCGACCAGGGCGCCCGGGATGGCCACCAGCCAGCCGGCCGCGCCCAGCAGCCACCAGGCGCGCCGGCGCCAGGCACTTGCGGCCAGGGCGCCCAGCGGCCAGAGCAGCAACGGCACCAGCGGCAAGATCAGCCGGGGCCCCCAGGCGATATTCCCGGACCACGACCACCAGCCGGCGTAGAAGACCAGCACAATACCCGCCTGGACGGCGATGCAGACCGCCTCGGCCCGCAGCCGCGGCCGGCCACTGCGCCAAAAGGCGGCCAGCCCCAGGGGCGCCAGCAGCACCGGAGGGGCGAAGAAGATCAGGCCCTTGCCCGGGCTGACCAGTAACCCATAGAGGCCCACCAGCAGCGGCGTGGTGAAGCCCTCGCCCTGATAGCCAAAGGCGACCGGGCTCCCATAGCGCAGCAGATTATAGCCGAGAGTCAGCGCCACGCCGGGCAGTAGCCCCAGGCACCAGCAGGCTAGCCGCCCAGCGATCCCCCGCCCGGCCGCCCGGGTGCCTGGCCACCCCCCGGCGGCCCCCACCGTCCAGGCCAGGTACGCGGCCATCACCGGCAGGTAGATGGCGTTCGCCGGCTTGACCAGGACCGCCAGCCCCAGGCACAGGCCGGCGCCGACGGCCGCGGCGTTGAGCCGCTGCGGCCCCCCCGCGGTCCAGAGCAGGAGCCAGCCGCCGAGGATCAGCAGGCCGCTGAGGGGCTCCGCGAAGGCCAGCCGCGCGTAGGCGATCGCCGGCGTCGCCAGCAGAAAGGTGCCGGTGAGCGCCAGCGCCACGCCCGCCCCATAGCGCCGGCGCGCGCCCCAAAACAGCACCAGCGCCGTCGCGGGGATGACCAGCTGGTTGAACAGCGCCACCCCGAAGCGGGTCAGCGGCTCCCGGTCGGCCGGCGCGACGGCGGCGACGGCGCGGCCCAGCCAGTAGAGCGGCAAGGTTGCCAACGGCTGGCCCAGGCCGAACTTGATCCAGGCGTGGCTTTGGTGCTGCCAGGGCACGCCATCCTCGGCCAGGCCGGCAGTGACCTGGAACATACCCTCGGCGTCGCCCGTGTTGAACCGGCCCAGGGTGAGCAGCAGCAACAGCGCGGCCAGCGCCAGGGCGCCCCAGGCGGCGGCGGGCAGGGCGCGCGCGGGGGCCGGCAGGGCGCCAGGCGCGGACTCGGCGGCAGGAGCGGGCCCGGCACGCGCCCGCCGCCCGATCCCGATAGCCCCCACGGCGAGCAGGCTCAACCCCAGGATGGCCGGGGCGGCACGGCTCAACCAGACGTCGCCATAGGCCAGCAACGGGCCCGCGAAGCCGAGCACGCCCAGCCCGGCGACGGCGGCGGCTGTGGCCGGAAGCGGCGAGGGCGGTTCCGCGCTTAGCCCCCCCGCGCCGGCCAGGACGAGCACCAGCACGGCGACCACCAGCGCCCCCTCGGCCAGGCCGGTGCGCAGCGCGGCATCCGGCGCGGCCAGCGCCAGGTGGGTGATCGCCACACCCAGCACGCGCCGATCGCCCGGGGGAGTCCAGGGCGCGGTCTCAATGGTCAGCAGGGGCGTATCGGTCTCGGCGTGGGCGGGCAGGGCCAGCCGCCAGGGCGTGCCCCCCGGCTGAGTCTGGCCCTGGTAGACCACCTGGCCGTCGAGCCGCACCCGCAGGGCCCGGGGCGCGGGCGCCCCGTCGAAGAGCGTTAGATCGATGGTGAGGGCGCCCGGCCCGGCGTGCGGCAAGGTCACCTGGGCCAGGGGGTGTGTCCAGCGGAAGGGTTGGCCGTCCGGACGCGTCTCCAGCCCGTCGAAGCCGTCCCGCAGGTAGAGGCGCTCGGCGGGGGCGCCGATGGCCAGATCGTAGTGCCCCGCCAGCCACCCCGCCGCCAGCACCAGCCCGCCCCCGACCAGCAACAACAGCCCGAACAGCGGCCACCCGAGCAGCCAGGGCCGGCGCACCCGGGCCGGGCGGGCCGCGTGATGTCGCGCCAGCGACGGCGGCAGATCGGGCGAATAGAGCATGAGCGTTTTATACTTGAGTTTCGACAAACAGGCAAATCTACTCGCTGCCCTGGGGAGTAAGACAGGGTCTTGCGCTTCCTGTACGGCACGTAGCATCTGGACATGGAGGCCCAAAAGTGCTAAACTCGATTGATGCGGACCTGGTGACCGCCGATGCGGCGGGCCTGGTGGCCGCCGATGCCGACCCCACCGATCCCGATCGGCGCCTGCTCGTCGCGGCGCTGCGCCTGGCCCTCCCGGTGCTGGCCGCCGATCCTGCCCAGATCGCCGGGCAACTGCGCGCGCGGTTGCTCGGCAGCCCGCGCCCCGCGATCCAGGATCTGCTGGCAGTGGCGCGCCCGCCGGGCGGCGGCCCCTGGCTGCGCCCGCTGACCGCAAGCCTGTCGCCGCCCAACCTCGCCCTTCTGCACACCCTCGAAGGCCACAAAGGCCGGGTGGGGGGCCTGGTCCTGACGGCTGACGGCAAACGCGCGATCAGCACCGCCGAGGACGAAACCTTGCGGGTCTGGGACCCGGATACCGGCACCCTCCTGCGTACTCTCCAGAACAGAAGCCGCGCCGATTCTCTGGTTGTGACGAAAGACGGCACGCGCCTCGTCTGCACCGCCTGGAAGCAGGTGCGCGTCTGGAACCTGGACACCGGCAGCCTCCTGCATGAACTCGCCGGCCACGACGCGCAGGTCATGGCGGTGGACGTGACCGCCGATGGGCAGCGGGCTATTTCCGGCGCGCGCAACGGCACGCTGCGCGTCTGGGATCTGCGCACCGGCAAAACCCTGCACAAGATGCGCGGGCACAGCGACGGAGTCCGCGTGGTCGCCAGCACGCCGGATGGCCGGTACGCGATCACCGGCGGGGCCAGCGGCACCCTGCGCGTCTGGGACCTGGACACCGGGGCCGCCCGGCATGTGCTGCGCGGCCACACGGATCGGCTGACCGGCGTGGTCCCGCTCGCCGACGGGGAGCGCTTCGTCTCCACGTGCGAGGACCAGACCTTGCGGGTCTGGCACCTGGAATCGGGCACCTGTCTGCACACCCTCACCGGCCATACGGCTACCGTGACCGCCGTGGCGGTGACCGCCGACGGCACGCGGGCGGTTTCGGCCAGCACCGACCACACGTTGCGCGTCTGGGACCTGGCGACCGGAGCCGGCCTGCACACCCTCGCCGGCCACGCCGCCGAGGTCGCCGCCGTGGCCCTGACCGCCGACGGCGGGCGCGCCCTCTCGGCCAGCGCGGATCGCACGCTGCGTATCTGGGATCTCGCCACCGGGACTGGCCTGTGTACCCTCGCCGGCCACACCGACCGCGTGACGGCGGTCGCGCTCCTGGCCAATGAGCAGCGCGCCGTCTCGACCTCCGACGATAAAACGGTGCGCATCTGGGATCTTATGGCCGACGCCCCACCCGCCCGCGCCATCGGCCACGCCGCCCCTGTCACCGCCATCGCGCTGGCCGCGCACGCGCCCAGGGCCGTCAGCGGCGCGGACGACGGCACGCTGCGCGTCTGGGACCTGAGCAGCGGAGTTGCCGGGCACCTCCTGACCGGGCATACTATATCCGTGCGGGCCATCGCGATGGCCGACGACGGATCGTGCGCAGTCTCAGGGGCAATCGGCCTGGGGGGCCATGATCCCTGGCGTGTCTGGGACCTGGACACCGGCGTGTGCCGGCATACCTTGACCGACCGTATCGGCGGGGGATGGCTGGTGGCCATGACGGCGGACCGAACGCGCGCCGTCGCCGTTGCCGGTAGTGACGTGCAGATCTGGAATCTGAATACTGGCCGCCATTTGCACACCCTGACCGTCCGCACCGGGAGTATCATAGCGGTAGCCATGACGGACGATGGGCACCGAGTCGTTGCTATCGCGGCCGGCGCGACGGCGCATGTCTGGGATCTGGATACCGACGAAAGCCGCACGATCAAAAGCCCGGGTATACCCCTCGAACTGCTGGCGGTGAGCGGCGACGGGCGGCGTATGCTGGCCGGCAGCGATACCCTGTGCGTCTGGGACCTGGACAGCGGGCGAGTGCTGTCTACCCTCACCGGCCACGTCTCGACGGTGGTCGGCTTGGCCCTATCGGCCGACGGGCGGCGCGCCGTCTCCTGCTCGTGGGACAACACGCTGCGCGTCTGGGATCTGGATGACGGCACCTGCCTGCACATCCTCACCGGTCACGAAGGGACCGTGCATGCCTGCGCCATGACGGCGGATGGGCGGCGCGCCGTCTCAGGCGGACAGGACGGCACGCTGCGGCTCTGGGACCTGGATAGCGGACAGGCTCTCGACCAGTTCACCGCCGAACGCCCCTTGCGCCTCTGCGCCCTCTCGCCCGACGGGCGCTGGCTGATGGCCGCCGAAGAACACAGTCCGGTCGTGCATCTCTTCAGCGTAGAAGAGTAAGCAAGACTCCCTCTCCCTGGAAGGGAGAGGGCTGGGGTGAGGGTGGAAAGCCTCCGCAAGATCCCGCCTACTAGGCCCAAAATGAGCAAACGTGTCACCGGGGGCAAAGTACAACGGTCTGTGGTCCTTGATTGCTGGATACGGGCCGCGGCACCCCCGCCGACAGCGCGACAGCAGTGGCGGCCTGGGTTCGCGCCCGGCTGTCCAGCGGGGGATAACAGGCGCACCCGTCAGACCGGCCGGCCGCCGAGGATC
>DATGEF010000695.1:0-4001 GCA_035310405.1 Chloroflexia bacterium
AGTCGCCCACCACCACCGCGTTGGGGGTGCTGCCGACGGCGAAAGCGGTGGCCGCGCCGAACCCGCCGTTGCCCGTGCCCAGCAGCACCGAGACGGTGTTGCCGTAGCGGTTGGCCACGGCCAGGTCCGGGATGCCGTCGCCGTTGAAGTCGCCCACTGCCAGCCCGAAGGGACCGGACCCCGCCGGATAGGAGATGGCCCCGCCGAACCCGCCGCTGCCGTTCCCCAGCAGCACCGAGACGGTGTTGTTCCCGAGATTCGCCACCGCCAGGTCCAGGATGCCGTCGCGGTTGAAATCGCCCACCGCCACCGCGACGGGGCCGGCCTGGTTCCCGACGAAATAGGTGGTGGGGTTGCTGAAGCTGTAGCCATCCGCGTTCAGCAACACCGAGATCTGGTCGACGTCGTAGTTGGCCACGACCAGGTCCGGGAGGCCGTCGCGCTTGAAGTCGCCCACCGCCACCGCGTAGGGGCTGGAGCCCACTTGGACACTGGTAAACAGGAAGCCGCCGCCGCCGTTGCCCCGCAGGTACGATACGTCGTTGAAATTGGCGTCCGCCACGACCATGTCGGGGTTGCCGTCGCGGTTGAAGTCGGCCACCGCTACCGAGTTGGGCCCGGGGCCGGCCCCGCGGGCCCCGCCCCCGCCAAAGCCGCCGCCGCCCTGGCCCAGCAGCAGCGACACGTTCCCGTCGTTGAAGTTCGTCGTGACCAGGTCGGGGTGGCCGTCGCGGTTGAAGTCGCCCACCGCCACCCCGTGGGGGTTACCGCCGACGCCGAAGGTGCCCACGGGCGTGAAGCCAGGGACGGTGCAGGAGAGGTGGCAACCATTCAGCAGCACCGACACGCTGTTGGCCGCGGTGTTCGCCACCGCCAGGTCCGAGGCGCCGTCGTGGTTGAAATCGCCCACCGCCACCGCGGCGGGGCCGCTGCCCACGGCGAAGTTGCTGGCCGCGCCGAAGCCGCCGCCGCCCGTGCCCAGCAGCACCGACACGCTGTTCGCGCCGCCACCGCCGTTCGCCGTGACCAGGTCCGGGATTCCGTCGCGGTTGAAGTCGCCCACCGCCAGCCCGTCCGGGCCGCCGCCCACGGCGAAGGTGGTGGCCGCGCCGAAGCTGCCGCCGCCCGTGCCCAGCAGCACCGACACGCTGTTGGCCCCTGTGTTGGCCGTGGCCAGGTCGGGGTTCCCGTCGCCGTTGAAGTCGCCCACCACGATCGCGCTGGGCACGTTGCCCACGGTGAAGGAGGTGGCCGCGCCGAAGCTGCCCGTGCCGTTGCCCAGCAGCACCGCCACGCGGCTGCCCAGCTGGTCGGCCACGGCCAGGTCGGGGTTGCCGTCGCGGTTGAAGTCGCCCACCGCCAGCCCGACGGGGAAGGAGCCCACGGCGAAGGTGGTGGCCGCGCCGAAGCCGCCCGTGCCGTTGCCCAGCAGCACCGCCACGCTGGCCGAGCCGGAGTTCGCCACGGCCAGGTCCAGATTCCCGTCGCGGTTGAAGTCGCCCACGGCCACCGCGGCGGGGTAGGTGCCCACCGCAAAGGGGGTGGCCGCGCCGAAGCCGCCCGTGCCATCGCCCAGCCGCACCGCCACGGTGTTGTCATTCTGGTTCGCTGTGACCAGGTCCAGATTCCCGTCGCGGTTGAAGTCGCCCATCGCCACCGCGTTGGGGGAGTTCCCCGTGCCAAATGTGCTGGCCGGCCCGAAGCTCGCCGTGGGGCAGCCCGCCGCCAGCGGCGCGGCCGCGCGGGCAGGGCGCGGGCCGTCTACCGGCCCGGCGGCGCCGGCGGCGCCGCCCGCGGCGGCCCCCCCGCCCAGCCCGGCCAGGGCCAACGCGCACACCAAGAACCCGCCCCAACGGCGTTTGGCCATGCACGATCCTTTCGTCTGCGCCGAGAAGATTAGTTGTGCCCGCTGCCGCCCTGGCGGGCCGATGATTGAGGGGCACGCCAACGTGCCAAGCGGAATAGGTGGTGCGGCCGTCCGGCGTGTGGATGCGGGGCCGCCTGAGGAAGATCCACCTTACCGCTATTATACTACAGCCCCGGTGCCGCTGCAACCTCCGCCGAGTTTTCTCCGCCGAGTTACTCGGCGCGCAGTACATCGAGGGGGCGGTTGTGGGTCGGCTGCCAGGCCACCAGCAGCGTCGTCCCCAGGGTGAGAGCGATTGCGAGGCCGATCATGGCGACGGCCAGGCCCGGGTCGAGGGTGAGCTCGGCGGCAGGCCGCAGGGTGTTGATCGCGGCCATGGCGATCGCCACGGCGACCATACCGAGCACGCCGGCCAGCAGCCCTAGCAGGGCGTTTTCGAGCGCGAGCATGCTCAGTACCCGCCCGGCAGTGAAGCCGACCGCTTTCAGGATGCCCATCTCGCGCTGGCGCTCGACCATCGCCAGGCCCACCGCGTTGGCGATCAGGATACTACCCGCCACCAGGGCCAGCCCGGCAACCGCGACGACGAAGTACAACAGGTTCACCCGGAACTGGCCGAACGCGGTGAGGAAATCGGCCCGGCTCACGATCGCCGCCTGCGGCAAAGCGGAGTCGAGGGTTGCCGCGGCCACGGCCAGGCGGGCCGCCGGGAGGGTGCCGACCACGACGAG
This sequence comes from Chloroflexia bacterium, assembly GCA_035310405.1. GTDB lineage: Bacteria > Chloroflexota > Chloroflexia > QHBQ01 > JAICKM01 > JAICKM01. The sequence goes on from DATGEF010000695.1 coordinate 2,599, forward strand.
CCCCGCGCCCGGCCCGCCGAGGCGGAGAGCCGTTTCCTGGCTTAGGAGCAGGCCACGGGGCGGCCCGATCCGGTCGAGAAACGGGTCGCTTTCCTGCTGTGCGGTATAGAAGCCGGCAATCCGCAGGCTCATGGGGGGGCCCGCCGAAGGCCGGGCCCACAGGGAGTCGCCGATATGCAGGGCGCCCGCGAGTGCGGCCGGCACGAGCACGGTGTCGCCGGCGCCGGTCCATTGGCCGTCCGTAATGTGCAGGTTCCAGGCCATATCTGGGGCGGTGCGTCCCTCCAAGTAGGTCAGGCTGGGTAAGGCCTGACCCGTCCCTGTTTCGACCCGTGTGGACACCTGGGTGCTGATGTGCATATCCGCTACGCCGGCCGTGGCCAATTGGCCCATAATGGCGGCACGATCGGCCTGCCGGCCGTAGACGGCCAGGTTGGCGCCGGTGCCTGATCCGAGCTGGCTGGTCGAGACACGGTTGAAAGCGTCCGTAATCGTCCCGGTGGCGAAGCCGATGGTGAAGATGCCCATGAACAGTGCGATCAGCGGGAAGATGGCGCGCAGGGTCTGGCGTTTGAGGTTCTGGCGGGCCAGGGTCAGGAGCGGCAGCCGCGGGCTGGGGATCCGCAGCAGCACGAACATGGCGCCGCTCAATAGGAGCGCCAGTGCGATCAGGCCGGCGATCGCGCCCCCGATCACTTCGATGCCCTCCAGCGGCGAGCCCATCACCATACTGCTGATCGCGCTGAACAGCACGACGAGCCCGCCAAGCAAGGCGAGCCCGGCGAAACGTGTCCGCCAGCCGCGTGGGACCGGGAGCTGGCGGAGTAATACCGCGGGGCGGACCGAACTGGCCTGGACAATGGTGTAAAGGCCAAAGATCACCGCAGTCAAGGCCCCGGTCAACACCCCGGCGACGACAGTGGCCGGGTCAACCACCCACGGGAGCAGAAAGATCGCGGTGCGGCCAAGGAGCGTGACCAGTATCGATGCCAGCCCGATGCCGGCTGCCGCGCCGATAAGACCGCCGGCGAGGCCGAGCAGGGCGGTTTCCACGCCGAACAGAGTTAACAGATCGCCCCGCCGGTAGCCCAGGGTTTTGAGGGTGGCGATCTCCAGCGTGCGCCGGGCCAGAGTCACCTGCAAGGTATTGGCGACGCCAATGCCGCCCACGATCAGCCCGAGGATGCCGGCGGCCTTGAGCATGAAGCTGAAAACGCTGGCCACATTGTCGCTTACCCCCGCTTTGTGGGTGTTGCTCGTCGCTACTTCGACGGGGCCCCCCACCGTGGACAGCGGCGTAGGGGCGGGCCCACCAGGGCCCCAGAGGATGCTGGCGCTGTTAGCATTCGGGATACCGCCGGTGAGTTGGCTTTCCGTGTCCAGGCTATAGTAGACGCGCTCGC
>DATGEF010000696.1:0-16396 GCA_035310405.1 Chloroflexia bacterium
CCCCGGCGAGCAGCTATATTACGGCGACCCAGAGCTTCCTGCGCATCCTGGATAAGGAGGTCGCCGGCGAGCCGGCGCTGACCTTTACGCCGGCCGATTACCACACGGCCGGCACTCAGGCCCTCGCGGCCAACTTCGCCCTCTGGGACCAGGCCATCGACGCTCTCGACGGGGTCTTGCAACACCGCATCGACGGCTATGTCCACCAGGAATACCTCGTCGGCGTGGTGACGGTGTTGATCTTCTTACTGGTCGCCTATCTGCTGGTTGGCTTCTACCTGGCCGTGATGCGCACCGTGATCAGCCTCGACGAGGCTGCGAAGCATATGGTGAGCGGTCAGATGACTGGGGTGGTCGATCTCGACAACCGCGACGAGCTCGGCCAGGTCGCGCTGGCCTTTAATAAAGTCGCGACCGCCCTCGTCTCCGCCAGCACCTACCGCCGAGCGGTCGTCGACAATGCCGCCGACGGGATCATCACCACCGATGGGGCCAGTCTGATCAGCTCCTTCAACCCGGCGGCCGCGCGTATTTTTGGCTACCAGGCGGAGGAGGTCGTCGGGCGCAAGTTTTCTCTGCTCCTGGCGCCCGAAGATCGGGAAGGCAGCGATCAGCTCACGATGTACCTGGCCGGGGCGGAAACGGGCGCGGCCACCGCCCGGCGCGAGCTCCAGGGCCAGCGCCAGGACGGCACGCCCTTTCCCATGGATCTATCGGTCAGCGAGATGCGGGTCGGCGCGCAAACGGGCTATATCGCGGTCCTGCGCGACATTACCCGGCGCAAGCAGGCGGACGCCGAGCTGCAGCGGGCCAAAGACGTGGCTGAGGCGGCCTCGCGCGCCAAATCGGAATTCCTGGCCAATATGAGTCACGAGATCCGCACGCCGATGAACGCCGTCATCGGTATGACCGGGCTGCTGCTTGACACCGATCTGACCCCCGAGCAGGAGGAGTTTGCCGAAACGATCCGCAACAGTAGTGACGCCCTGCTCGGCATTATCAACGACATCCTGGACTTCTCCAAGATCGAGGCCGGCCGGCTGGAGCTGGAGAATCATCCCTTCGACCTGCGGGATTGCCTGGAGTCTTCGCTCGACCTGCTGGCCACCCGGGCGGCCGAAAAGGGACTCGACCTGGCCTACCTGATCGACACGCAGACCCCCGGCACCCTCGTCGGCGACGTCACCCGCGTCCGCCAGATCCTGGTCAACCTGGTCAGCAACGCCGTCAAATTTACCGACCACGGCGAGGTCGTCGTCGCGGTTACCGCCGAGCCGATCGGCGAGCCGGCAATGCCCCTCGATCCGTCCAGCCCCCAACCCCCAACCCCCAACCCCCCGGAATACCGGCTCCATATCGCGGTACGCGACACAGGGATCGGTATCCCGGCGGATCGCATGGACCGGCTGTTCCGCTCCTTCAGCCAGGTGGATGCCTCGACCACCCGGCGCTACGGCGGCACCGGCCTCGGGCTGGCGATCAGCAAGCGCCTCGCCGAACTGATGGGCGGCACCATGTGGGTCGAGAGCACGGTGGGGAAGGGTACCGTCTTCCATGTGACCCTCCGGGCGGAAGCGGCGGCGAATCCGATCCGCGTCTATTTGCAGGGCAGTCAACCGCAGCTCGCGGGGAAGCGCCTGCTGATCGTCGACGACAACGCCACCAACCGCCAGATCCTGACGCTACAGGCCCAGTCGTGGGGCATGCTGCCGATAGATACCGAATCGCCGCGCGAGGCGCTGGAGTGGGTGCGCCGCGGCGACCCCTTTGACCTGGCCGTGCTCGACATGCAGATGCCCGAGATGGACGGGCTGGCCCTGGCGGCCGAGATCCGGCATTATCGCGACGCCAAGGCGCTGCCTCTGGTGATGCTGACCTCGGTCGGCCGGCGCGAGGCCGAGGCCAAGGCCCTGGAGTTTGCCGCCTACCTGACGAAGCCGATTAAATCCTCCCAGCTCTACAATACCCTGCTCGGTATCTTCATCGGCCAGCCGCAGCGAGTGCGCGAGGCCGCCGCCGAGTCGGTCCTGGATCACGGCATGGCGCACCGCCTGCCGTTGCGGATCTTGCTGGCGGAGGACAACGCGGTGAATCAGAAGTTGGCGTTGCGGCTGCTGGAACGCCTGGGCTACCGCGCCGATGTCGCCGGCAACGGGATCGAGGTGCTGGACGCTCTGGTGCGCCAGCGCTACGACATCGTCCTGATGGACGTCCAGATGCCGGAGATGGACGGTTTAGAGGCCACCCGCCAGATCTGCACGCGCTGGCCGGTCGCCGAGCGGCCCCGGGTGATCGCGATGACGGCCAACGCCATGCAAGGCGATCGCGAGATGTGCCTGGATGCCGGGATGGACGATTACATCAGCAAGCCCGTCCAGGTGAAGGAGCTCGTCGGCGCCCTGGATCGCTGGGGCCAGGAAGTGACCGGCCGGGCCGAGCACGCGGCCGCGCCCGTCCCGGCGCCCGCCGCCCCCGCCGCGGCCGCGCCGATCGACGAGGATGTGCTCGCGAATCTGCGCCGCGACCTGCAAGTTGAAGGAGAAGCGGATATTGTCCAGGAGTTGATCGGCCTGTTCGTGGAAGGGACCCCCCCGTTGCTGGTCGCCATGCGTGACGCCCTGGCGGCGGGCAATGCCGAGCAACTGCAGCGGGCGGCCCATAACTTGAAAGGCAGCAGCAGTAACCTGGGCGCCCGGCCCCTGGCCGACTATTGTGCCCGTCTGGAGAAATCCGGCCGTAGCGGGGCCCTGGACGGCGCGGATGCGATACTGGCCGAGCTGGAAGAGGAATTTGCCCGCGTTTGCCGCGCCCTCGCCGTCGATCAACTCACGCGGCCGTAACCCCAGGAGAACAGTTGATGCCCACTGGAGAGTCCCCAAGTCTTGCGCCCGCCCCCGGTACACCGGATCCGCCGGCCATCCTGGTCGTGGACGACAACAGCGTCAATCGCCTGATGTTGTCGCGCCACGTCGAGCGCCTGGGTTACGTGGCCAGCAGTGCCGCAGATGGCGGGCAAGCCCTGGCGCTGCTCGCCGGGCGCCCGTTTGCCCTGGTCCTGCTCGATCTCCTCATGCCTGAGATGGATGGGTATGAGGTCCTGCAACGGATGAAGGCGGACGCCACGCTGCGGGATATTCCGGTGATTATCATCTCCGGTATGGAGGATCAGGAAAGTGTGACGCGCTGCCTGGAGCTAGGCGCGGTGGATTATTTGCCGAAGCCCTTTAATCCGGTGGAGCTCCGGGCGAAGATCGGGGCCACGCTGGAAAATACGCGCCCTTAGCCGTCGCGCCCTCACCCGCAGAACGCCCGCGCGGTGGCGACCAGCACATCGGCACAGGTTTGGACGCTGGCCAGGTCGACCCATTCGACGTCGGCATGGAGCCCGGCGCCGCGCGGGCCAAAGGCCACGCTGGGGATGCCGGCGGCGCCCAGCAGCGCGGCATCCATCCAGAAGGTGGCCCCGCTGAGCGCCGGCGGCTGGCCCGTGATCGTCGCCGCCGCCGCCTGGAGCGTGTGCACGATCGGCGCCGCGGCGTCCGTTTCGAGGGGTGGGCGGTAGAGCGTTAGCGCGTAGCTGGCGTGAAACTGGGGATCGGCGGCGCCCAGGCGGTCCAGGAGCCGGGCGATCTCGTCCGTTACCGACTCGGCCGTTTCGCCCGGGAGCGTGCGGCGTTCGAGGTCCAGCCGGCAGGCCGCTGGGTACGTCGACCACTCGCCGCCGCCCAGGATGCGCGAGGCGTGCAGCGACGCATGGCCGAGCCGGGGATGGGCCGGGCGCTCCTGCAACGCCTGGTCCAGGGCGTGTAGTCCCTGGAGCACGCGCCCCATATGCAGGATCGCGTCGACGCCCTCGGCCCGCCGGCTCCCGTGCGCGGCGCGGCCCTGCGTGGCGATTTCGAGCCAGGCGAATCCCTTGTGGGCGATGGCGATCTGCAGGTCGGTCGGCTCGGCGACGATCGCCCCGGCGGCGGCCGGCGGGGCGGTGTCCAGGTAGGCCAGCACGGCGGTGGTGCCGGCGCTGCTATGCTCCTCATCGGCCACGGCCGTCACGATCAGATCGCCGGGCAGCGGGCGCTCGCGCGCCAGGGTTAGCGCCGCGGCGAGAATCGCCGCCAGCCCGCCCTTCATATCGTAGGCGCCCCGGCCGTAGAGGCGGCCGTCGGCCACCCGGGGCAGCAAGGGCGCATCCATGCCGCCGAAGCCGACGGTATCCAGGTGGCCATTGAGCAGCAGGGTGCGGCCGCCGCCCGTGCCCCGCCGCCGCCCGATCACGCTGGGGCGGCCCGCCCCGCTCGCGATCAGTGTGACTTCCAGCCCCGCTGCGCCTAGAATCCCGGCGACCAGCTGGGCCAGCGCCCCCTCCCCGGCCGCCTCGGGCACCAGGCCGGGGTTCCGCGAGTCGCAGGCCACCAATTGCGCCAGGAGGGTCTCAGGACTCATCCCGTCGCGGCCCCCGCCCCCACCCGGATCCCCGTCTCAGGCTGCATCGGCGGGCGGGGGCGGGGCGCCGAGCTCGGGATCGGCATTGCGGACCGGCTCGGCCAGGAGGGCCGCGTCCAAGACCTCGCTCATATCGTCGACGAGGGCAAACTTCAGCTGCCGGCGCACCCGGGCGGGGATCTCCACCAGGTCCTTCTCATTCTTGCGGGGCACCACCATGGTCGTGATGCCGGCGCGGTGGGCGGCCAGCACTTTCTCCTTCAGGCCGCCGATGGCCAGCACTTTGCCGCGCAGCGTGATCTCGCCGGTCATCGCCACATCGCGGCGCACCGGCCGGCGGGTCAAGGCCGAAATCAGTGCGGTGGCCATCGTCACGCCGGCCGAGGGGCCATCTTTGGGGATCGCCCCGGCCGGGACATGGACATGGATGTCGAGCTTTTCGAAGCGTTTCGGGTCGATCCCATAGCGCGGCGCCCAGGAGCGGGCATAGGACAGCCCGGCCTGGGCCGACTCTTTCATGACCTCGCCCAGCTGCCCGGTCAGCAGCAGGGTGCCCCGCCCTTCCATCAGCGTGACCTCGACCCCCATGGTGTCGCCGCCGACGGGCGTCCAGGAGACTCCGGTAGCCAGGCCCACTTCATCTTCGCGCTCGGCAATGCCCCAGGTGTAGCGGGGCGGCCCGAGGAAGGCTTCCAGGTTGCGATCCCGGATGCTGAAGCGCTGCCGCGTTTTCTTCGCCTTACGGGGCGGCGGCGGCGGGGCGCCATCGGCCAGGCGGGCCGCGCCGGCGACGGTTTCTGGGAGCGCGGGCAGCGGTGCCTCGCCGCTGGCGGCCCCGTCCAGCAGGTCGGCCGGGGGCGGGGCGTCGGGCGGCAGCCCCTCGACCACTTCCCGGGCGAGCTTGCGGCACACGGTGCTGATCTCCCGCTCCAGGTTGCGCACCCCGGCTTCGTGGGTGTACTCGCGGATCATGTGGTACAGGGCGCGGTCGGCGAACTGGACCTGGGGCAACAGCAGGCCGTGCTCGGCGATCTGCCGGGGGACCAGGAAGTTGCGGGCAATATGGAACTTCTCTTCTTCGATATAGCCCGGGAGCTCGATCACCTCCATGCGGTCGAGCAGCGCGTCGGGCACCGGGTCCAGCACGTTCGCAGTCATGATGAACATCACGCGCGAGAGATTATAGGGCACGTCCAGGTAGTGGTCGCTGAAGGCATAGTTCTGTTCGGGATCGAGGACTTCCAGCAGGGCGGCCGCCGGGTCGCCGCGGAAGTCGGCCCCGAGCTTGTCGATCTCGTCCAGCATAAACACCGGGTTGATCGTGCCGGCGGTGCGCATCGTCTGCAGGATGCGGCCGGGCAGGGCGCCGATATAGGTGCGCCGGTGGCCCCGGATCTCGGCCTCGTCGCGGATGCCGCCCAGCGAAACGCGCACGAACTTGCGGCCCAGGGCCTGCGCGATCGATCGCCCCAGGCTCGTCTTGCCGACCCCCGGCGGGCCGACAAAGCAGAGGATCGGGGAGCGCATCTTGCCCTGCGCCAGCCGGCGGACGGCCATATACTCCAGGATGCGCTCTTTGACCTTCGGCAGGCCATAATGGTTGGCCTCCAGCGTGCGCGCCGCGTCGGCGATGTTCAAATGGTCGGTCGTTTGCTGGATCCAGGGCAGCGTGATCAACCAGTCCAGGTAGGTGCGGATGATGCCGACCTCCGGGGCCATCGGCGGCATCAGCTGCAGCCGCTCCAGCTCGTCGAGCGCCTTCTTATGCACCTCTTCCGGCATGCCCGCGGCCTCGATCTTGGTGCGCAGATCGTTGGTTTCCCGCGTTTGCGGGTCGTCCTCGCCGAGCTCGTGCTGGATCGCTTTGAGCTGCTCGCGCAAGTAATACTCGCGCTGCGATTTGTCGACTTCCTTTTGCACCTCGGTTTGGATGCGGCTCTCCAGGTCGAGCACGTCCACTTCCTTAGCCAGCATAATCGAGAGTTTTTGCAGGCGCTCGGCCGGGTCGCGCGTGCCGAGGATCTCTTGCCGCTTTTCCAGGTCGATCTGCACGGACGAGGCGATCAGGTCGCTCAACCACCCGGGCTCCTCGACGTTGAGCGCGGCGACGTAGGCATCTTCCGGCAGGGTGCGGCTCATCTTGACGACTTTTTCGAAGAGGGCCAGCACGGCCCGCATCATGGCCTCCGTCGCGAGCGTGCGCGTGGTCGGCTCCCGGATCACGCGGGCTTCGGCGCGCAGGAAGGGCTGGCTCTGGTTATAGCGCACGATCTCCATGCGGCGCTGCCCCTGGACCAGCAAGGCCGTCGTGCCGTCGGGCATCTTCAGCACGCGCCCGATCGCCAGCTCCACGCCGATGGGGTAGAGGTCGTCCGGCGTCACGTCTTCGACCTCCGCCTCGCGTTGCGCGATGGCCAGGATGCGGTGGTCGCTCGCGACCGCCGCGGCCACGGCCTGTAAGGAAATCTCCCGCCCGACGAAGAACTGGGTGACCATGTGCGGAAAGATGACCATGTCGCGCAGCGGGATGACGGGCAGGGTGACCACTTCGTCGCCGCCCCGCCCCCGCTCAGGCTTCCCGGCCGCGGGCTCGAAGCTCAGCTCCAGGGTCGCGCCGGGGTTCGACTCGATCGGCACCTCGGGCCGCAGGTGCCGGGGCGGCCGGCCTCGCTTCCGGCGCCCGGCCGGCACGCGGGCGCCGGGCTCCGGCTCCTCCGGGGCGGGCACGTCGTCGACGACCGGCGGATCGTTTGGGCTTTCTTTCTTAACTCGGGGCATCCATCAACCTCAGTGCGGCGTTCGTGGGACTCTGTGCCCCAGTATATGCCAGGAGCGGGGGGGCGTCAAGCCGCGGCCCCCGGGCTTGTGGTCTCTTATTTGCTGTAGCTTGTCGCGGGCAGGAGATTCATTGTACAATAGAGCATAAGAGGGGCTGCCCGCTAGAGGAGGAACCGCCATGATTGAAGCCAAAGTCGACAGCATCCGGGTTAGCCTGGTGACGCAGCAGCGCGTGGTCATCCTCAAAGATCTGACAATGGATCGTTATCTGCCGATCTGGATTGGTCCTTTCGAGGCTGATGCTATTGCTTTTGCCATACAAGAAGTACCCATTTCCCGCCCCTTAACCCATGATCTCCTGCGGACGGTGATCCAGCAGCTGGGTGCGCGGGTCACCCATGTGCTGATTAACGACCTGCGCGACGATACCTATTACGCCCGCATCGTGTTGGATGTGCAAGGCCGACATGAAGAGATCGATTGCCGCTCCAGCGATGCCATTGCCCTGGCGGTGCGGGTGCATACCAAGATTTACGTGGACGACGCGGTGATGGAGCGCGCCGGGGTGACTCTCGACGGCGAATCGACCAGCAGCCCCGAGACGCGGGCCAGCCACCTGGAGGAAGTCGGCACCGAAGGCCCCAAGCCCGACGACGAGCGCCTCTCCGTTTTCCGCGACTTCATCAACAGCCTCGATATTGACGACATCGATCGTCCGCGCGAAGAAGGGCGGGGCTCGTAGCCGCGCTACTTCACCCGGGGGCGGGGCCCGTGCCGCGGCACTTAATGCTCCGTTGGGGGCAGGGGGTCCAGCAAGATGCGGCTTTGCCCCGTGGCGACATTAGCCATGAGCAGGCGCTCCCCGGCTTTGCCGGCTTGCCGGTACACCAGGTACCGCCCATTGCCGCTCCAGCCGAGGCTGCCCAGCACGGCGTTGCCGGGCGGCAAGGCCATCAGATGGGGCGCCGCGGCGCCGGTCGGCCGCAGATAGACGGCGGTCGTTCCCGCCCGGGCGGCCAGCAGGGCGATCTGGCCATCCGGTGCCACCACCAGGTCGTTGAGGTCCGTATTCTGTGGACTGGTCAGCTGATTGAGCACGGCCGGTCCGCTTTCCGCGCTCCCCAGCGTGATCTGGTGGAGTTGTCCATCGGCCACCATCACCAGATGCGCCGCCGGATCCCCGGTGGCGGGGGGCAGCCACGCATATTGGGTGACGGTGGGGTGGCGGTCGGCGGCGGGGAGGATAGCATGGAGGTCTGACCCATCCGGGCGGACGCTGTACACGTCGGGGCCGCTGCTCCCGGCGGCCAGGAAGCTGATCAGGGCGCGGTCGGGGGCCACGCGCAAATTGCTGGCCGAGGCGCCGCCATCGGGCAGGGGGCCCAGATCGCGCAGGGGCACGGGGGCGCCGTTAATGGCCGCCGGCAAGCGATACAGGCTCATGGCCCCCCCCGCCGGCACGCCGATCGCCAGCAGCTCATGGTCGCCGTACCAGGCGACCGCGTGGATCTCGGCCGCGTGCCAGATCGGCCGTCCGGCGGGGCCCGCCAGATTACGGACTTCGACCACCTGGGCCCAGCGGGCCGTGGCCGTATCGGCCAGGAGGAGCGCGACCTGATCGAGATCGGGTGCCACGGCGAAGCCGCGGACCCGGCCATCGTGCGTGAGCTGGCGGGGCGGCGTCGCTTCATCATCCACCTGCCAGAGGTTGCCATCGTGGACGAAGAGCAGCGGTGCATAGCCATTGTGCTGCGTGGCGGCGTCGCGCGCCGGTTGGAAGCTTTGCAGGATGGCCGCGGCGCTGTCCGACTCGGTTTCGCCCGTGCTGGCCGGCGGCCGGCCGATCGCACTCGCCGGCAGCACCGTCTCGACGCTCAGGCGGTAGACGATCGATCCGTCGAACAAATAGATGGCCCGCCGCCGCTTCCCGCCCCCCTCGCTGACCGTCGTAAACCCGCCGAGCCCGGCCATGGCCCCGGCGAGCACCGTGATGCTCGCTTCCGGTCCGGCCCAGCGCGCGACCGCCGTCTCGGGGGCGACCGTGCCCGGGTTGGCCAGGACGTCGATCGTGACCTCGTCGACCGCGGGGGCGGCCGGGATTTTCCAGGGCTGCAGGATGCGGTGGGCCAGGAGCCCGGCGGCCGGCACGGCGCAGGACGTCCACCAGCCGGCCGGATACTGCAGGCTATAGCCATAGTTCTCGTCGCGGACGCTGTGGACCGCCTGGCTGGCCTCGGCGGTCTGCCACCAGCCGGCCGGCGCGGTGGCCGGCTGGTGGCCCCCGGTGGCCGTCACCCGGGCCGGATAGGTGGGTTGCGCCCCCGGTAGACCGGAATTAGCGATTGCCGGGATGTCGGTGGGCACTGGGTTGATGGCGAGGGTGCTGGTCGGCGAGGCGAGCGCCGTGCCGGCCCCCGGGCCCCCAATCTGCCAGATCAGGCCCATCGCCATGATCACCAGTGCCAAGGCGAAGCTGCTGGCCAGATTGCCGAACAGGCGCGGCCGGCCGAAGATCGCCCGCGGCGGGCGCACCGGGCGCACAACCCCCCGCCCGCCCGCGGTGATCGGGACGTCCTGCGCGTGCGGGGTATCCACGGCGTCCAGGGCGGCGAACAGGCGCGGGCGGAGCCGCGGATCGGGTTGGTAGTGCGGCAGGGCCGTTACCTGGGTGCGCAGCACCTGGTATTGAGACAGCAGGCGGCTACACTCCGGGCAGCCGCCGATATGCGCGTCCACCTGCGCCCGCTCGGCGGGTAGGGCCTCGCCATCCACATATTTCGATAATAACGGCCGGTAAAGGGCACACTTCATCGGTCGCGATCTCCCACTAGTGCGGTATAGGCTTTGATAAAACGCTCCCGCCCCCGAAACACCCGCACGGCCACTAAATTGGGGGCAATCCCTAATAAGGCCCCGATCTCTTTATAGGATAGACCCTGATGCAAATGTAGTACCAACGCGATGCGGTGATCTGTCGGCACCTCCTGCAAAGCGCGGTGGACCGCATCCTGGTTGGGCACGATCGTGCCCGGGTCCCCCCCCGGGGCCGGCGGATCAAACTCTTCCAGGAACGGGACCCAGGTGATCCGCTTGCGGCGCCGGAGGGCGTCCAGCCCTGTATTGGTGGCGATGCGGTAGAGCCAGGGGCCGATCTGCAAATCGGGCTCGGTCCGCCCCAGGGCCTGATAGGCTTTCAAGAACGAGTCCTGCGCCAGGTCATGCGCGGTTTCCCAATCGCCGACGATCCGGTAGAGGTAATTCACGATGGGGGTCTGGTACCGGTCGAACAGGGCGGCAAATGCTTCGCGGTCCCCCGCTTGCGCCCGGCTGACCAGTAGCGTATCCTCGGCGCCGGTGGGCGCCAGGCCGGGATCGGGCGCCAGCGCCGGCGCGGCGATCGGCCGGCGGATGGGATCCGCGTCGGCCGGCTGCGCCTTGCCCAGGCCCGATAAGCGGCTACGACCTAACATAGCGTGAGTCTGGATCATCCTCAGTAAGCCCCCGCCGTCTCCTGGACCATCGGGTCCCCCAACCGGGCGGCGGCGCCATTGCCGCCATCCGGTTGGCGATAGCCCCGCCAATGCGCGGCCACCATCTAATAAGACGCCAGGGGGCGGGCCATTATTACAAAATTAGCGATCATGCGTGCAAGCCCCCGCCCGGGCTCGGCCGGGCGCTCATGGCGCGAGATGGCTTTTCACGCCATCCGCCTCCGGATGGGCCGGGCGGCGCATGCGGCGCAACCACAGGGCGGCGCCCACCACCCCGGCCAGAATCGCCGCCAAGCCCCAGGATGCCCACTCCGGCGCGGCGATGAGCGGGCGCACCAGGGGGTCCTTGGCCAGCAGATCGCCCGCGACGATCAGCAGGATCGCGGCGCCGACGTAGACCAGCCACGGCAGCTTTTCCAGCAGCAGCGCCACCAGGGTACCCCCAATCAGGATAATACCCATGCTCAGGGTGAGGCCGATCAGCAACAAGATGATGTTGCCCCGCGCCGCCGCGCCGACGGCCAGCATATTATCGAGGCTCATCGTCAAGTCGGCGATCATAATCGTGCGTAAGGCCGCCCCGAAGGTCAGCTCCCGCGGCCCATCGTCGCGGCTCGACTCGGTCCCCGGGAGCAACAAGCGGTAGGTGATCCAGGCCAGTACCAGGCCGCCGCTAGCTTGCAACAGCGGGATCTGCAGCAAGAGACTGGTCAGCGCCGTGAGGATCACCCGCAAGATCAACGCGCCGGCCCCGCCCAGTAGCAGCGCCTGTCGTTTCTGATGCTCCGCCAGGCCGCGCGCGGCCATGCCGATGACGACGGCATTATCCCCGCTCAACAGCAGATCGATGACGATGATACTGAATAGCGCCGCGCCGAAATCTTGCACGGGTGCATCCTCTGTGGGCGCCGCGGGGCCGGGCCGTTATTCGGTCGGCACCGGGCGCGCCGGGCCGCTCCCCGGCACCGCTGGGCGGGGGGCGGGGCGGGCTTGGCGCTGCCGCATGCTCCAAGCGGTGCCGGTCACCGCCAGCAGGCTCACCAGCGCCCCGGCCGCAATGCTCACCGGCGTGCTGGTGGCATGGGCCAGGCTGCCGGCCAGCAAGGCGCCGATCGGCGTCGTGCCGGCGAAGACCATCATATAGATGGCCATCACGCGGCCCCGCAGCTCATCCGGCACGGTCATCTGCACCGTCGTGTTGGCGGTGGCGCTGAAGGCAACCATCGCCGCCCCCACCCCGGCCAACAGCAGCAGCGAGAGCGGGAACCAGGACGACGCGGCAAAGATCAGCAAGGCCACGCTGAAGGCCGCCGCGGCGATCACGACCAGGTACCGCCGGGCCGGCGCGGCGCTGTAGGCCAGGACCAGGCCGGCGGCCAGCGAGCCCACGCCCATCCCCGACATCATCAAGCCGTAGCCGCCGGCTCCCACCTGTAAGACGTCCCGGGCCATCACCGGCATCCAGACTCCAAAGTTCATCCCGAACGTCCCGACCGCGCCGACCATCACGATCAGCGAGAGCAGGGCGGGGGTCGCCCGCAGATAGCGAAAGCCGCCGCCCAGGTTGGCCAGGAACCCGCCCTCACTGCCCCAGCCGGGCGGCCGCACGCGGCCGGGCGCGGAGGTAAAGAACGGCGAGCGCATCAGCAGCAACCCGGCAATCACGGCCAGGAAGCTCAGCCCGTTCAGGTAAAAGCAGCCCGTGACCCCGACCAGGGTGATGAGCAGCCCGGCCACGGCCGGTCCAACGATCCGCGCCGCGTTGAAGACGGACGAGTTGAGGGCAATCGAGTTCATCAGATCCTCTTTGCCCACCATCTCGACCACGAACGCCTGGCGCGTCGGCATATCGATGGCATTCGTGGCGCCCAGCAACGCCGCCAGGACCAGCACATGCCAGACCTGCACGACGCCCGTCTGGTTGAGCACCCCCAACACCAAGGCCAACACCATCATTATACTCTGGGTGACAACCAGCATATTCCGCTTGGGCAGCCGATCGGCCAGCGTCCCCCCCAACACCGACAGCAACAAGACCGGGGCAAACTGCAACGCACTGGTCAAGCCGAGCACCAGGTCGGCATTCTTGCCCGCCAGCTGCAAGACCAGCCACCCCTGGGCCACGCTTTGCATCCAGGTGCCGATCAGCGAAACCAGTTGGCCAAAGAAAAACAGGCGATAATTGCGGTGGCGCAAGGCCCGGAATCCCGACCCGAGCTTGCGCCCCATCGTCAGCGTATTACTCGACATAGATTAACCCTCGTAAGCACTAAATATCCCCAACCCATAATCACCTTAACGTTAACGTTAAGATCTCCGCAGCGGTTCTACCTCATCTCTCTTCCCCCCACCTTACTGTCTAATGCCTACTAGCTTTGCCCCTTGCGCTGCGCGACGATCATGTGCAGACATAAATATTAGCAAAAATAGCAAAGAACTGGTCATTCTGAACGCAGCGAAGAATCCGTTGCCTGGCGGATCAGGGCGGGGCTGGCGGGCAGTGGGCCCCGCGACCGCGACCGCCCGGGCCAGCCCCCCTAGATCGCCCCATTGGGGACGCGGGGGGCGCGCCCCAGCGGATTCTTCGCTGCGCTCAGAATGACAGATCTTATGTTTTCTGCTAATAAAATGTATCACCGCCTCATTAAAGAGCGATCCTAAAGGAGCGATCCTATTATGAATGTTATCTACTGCCCATTGTCTAATCGTCACTGACGACTGACGACTGACGACTGACGACTGACGACTCGCCTGTGCATGCGCGGTGGACAAGGCCCCGCGCCGGGTGTGTATAAAGATGTGGAAAAAGTCGTGGACAGGATGGGGGGCCGCGGCTTTGGACTCCCGGCACATTTGTGCTATAATGACCTCTGTTCAGCGGTGACCAGACCCGATGCACACCTCCGGTGGTGGGCTGCGCGGCTGTCGAGCAAGCGTAGGTCCCGCGAACACGTGGACGCTCACTATATGCTAAAGGAGTTATGGCTTTCATGAAAATTATTCTGACCGAGAACGTGGAAAAGCTCGGCCAAGCCGGCGAGGTGAAGGAAGTCGCGAACGGGTATGCCCGCAACTTCCTCTTTCCCCGCGACCTGGCCATTCCGGCGACCAAAGGCGCCTTGCTGGAGGCGGAAAATCGCCGCACCAGCGCGGCCAAGCGGGCCGCATCCCAGGTGAATGCGGCCCAGGCGGCCGCCGATAAGCTGCGGGGGCTGACGGTGTTGCTCTATGCCCGCACCGGCGAGCAGAATCGGCTTTATGGCGCGATTACCCCCGCCGATATCGCCACGGCGTTGCGAGTGCAACACGGCCAGACCGTCGACCGCCGGCGAATCAAGATCGATTCTTCGATTCACCGCACCGGCAACTACACGGCCACCGTGACCCTGGGGAACAACCTGACGGCGCAACTGAACCTGGCCGTCGAGCCGGAAAGCAACCGCACCGGCGCCTTGACCAGTGTGGCCACGCGCGCCCCCGCGCCCCCGGCGGCCCCGGCCGCCGCCGCGCCCGCGCCCCCCGAGGGGGAAACCGCCGCGGCGCCGGTTGAAGCGGCCGCCGCCTCCGTCGAGGCCGCGGCGCCGGTCGAAGCGGCCGCCGCCTCCGTCGAGGCCGCGGCGCCGGTCGAAGCGGCAGCGGCCCCCGTCGAGGCGACGGGGCCGGGGCCGGAAACCGTGACCTTGAGCCCCGTCACGACGGCGACTGCGCCCGAGACCTCGGTGGCCGACGCGGCCGGCGCGGCCGCCGGCACCGCCGCCACCGACCCGGTGGAGTCGCCCGAGTAACGACCCCCACCGGGGGCCTGGTACACCGGGATACCGGTGTTTGTCAGCGGTTAGTGGCCTGTGTTGAGCGCCGGCTGCTAACCCTTCACCCGCGCCACTAACAGCTGACTATGGAAATTACCCGCGCTACAAACGGCAGCCTCTACCCCGGCGGCGGACAGTCGCTGGAACGGCCGGTGCCCTATGATCTGCAGGCCGAAGAAGCCGTCCTGGGCGCCCTGCTGCTCGACCGCGACGCGATCATCAAAGTCGCGACCTTTCTCGCCCCCCACGATTTCTACCGGGAGGCGAATGGCTGGATCTACGAGTGTATCCTCGATCTCTACCATCGCCGTGAGCCCCCGGACCTGGTGACCCTCTCCAGTGAGCTGGACCGCCGGGGGCGCCTGGAGCCGGTAGGGGGCCTGGCCTACCTGGCCGGCCTCATGCATCGCGTCCCCACCGCCGTCCATGTCGAATACTATGCCCGCATCGTCGAGCGCAATGCCGTGCTGCGCCGGCTGATCACCGTCGGCGGCCAGATCGCCGGGCTCGGCTATGAAGAGGTCCCCGACCTGCCGGTCGTGCTCGACAAAGCCGAATCGTTGCTCTTTGGCGTGACCCAGCGCCAGGGGCCGCAGGACTTTGTCTCGATCAAGCGGGTGCTCGAAGAATATTTCGACCGGCTCGACGTGGTGCAGCATCAGAAGGGCCACATCATCGGCGTGCCGACCGGCTTCCACGCCCTCGACGAGCTCACCGGCGGCCTACAACAGTCGGATCTGGTGATCGTGGCCGCCCGGCCGTCGGTCGGCAAGAGCAGCTTCGGCCTGAGTATCGCCTATAATGCCGCCGTGATGCATGGCAAGAGTGTCGGCATCTTCAGCCTGGAAATGTCGGCCGAGCAACTGGTCCAGCGCCTGCTTTCGATCGCCAGCGGGATCGAAACGCAGCGCTTGCGCCTCGGCTATCTCAACGAGGGCGAGTGGCAGAAGCTGAGCGATGCGTTCGGCGCCCTGGCCGCCGTGCCGCTGTATTTCGACGACTCCGCCGGCCTCTCGATCAACGAGGTCCGCAGCCGCGCCCGCCGCCTGCAAGCCGAGGCCGGCTGTGATCTGCTGGTCGTCGACTATTTACAGCTGATGAGTGGCCGGCGCGGCGGGGGCGGTGACAATCGCGTGCAGGAGGTCTCCGAGATCTCCCGCGGCCTCAAAACCCTGGCCCGTGAACTGAACGTGCCGGTGATCGCCATGTCCCAGCTCTCCCGCGCCGTCGAAAGCCGCACGTCCCATGTGCCGATGCTCAGCGACCTGCGCGAGTCGGGATCGATCGAGCAGGATGCGGACATCGTGATGTTTATCTATCGGGAGGAGTTGTACAACCCAGAAACAGAGCGGAAGAATATCGCCGAGATCCATGTCGCCAAGCACCGGAATGGCCCGATCGGGGTCGTTCCGCTCTTCTTCCAGAACGCGACCACCCATTTCCGCGATCTGGATCTCTACCGGCAACCGAATTAGTCGTGGCCCGGAGTGACGCCGGCCCCCACACGCGATCTGGCAGCACTGGTCGGGGGGCCCTCCATGTTTAACGGATTCGGGAGTGACGAGCAGCGCGTTCAAATCCCAGAAAGTTTTTTCACCACCGTCGTGCCCCAGATCACGAATCTGGGGGAGCTCAAAGTCACGCTCCATATGTTCTGGCGGCTTGCGGCCCAGGTCGGCCAGCCCCGCCTGGTCAGCTATCCCGAGCTGGCCGCGGACCCGACCCTGGCGGCCAGCCTGACGGCCGGCCGCAACCCGCGGCCGGCCGAGGAATGGCTGCGCGAAGGGCTGGAGCTGGCCGTGGCCCGCGGCACGTTGTTGCGCCTGGCGGTCCAGGCGGCGGACGGGCCGGCCGAGTCGTGGTATCTGGCCAATA
>DATGEF010000697.1:0-3115 GCA_035310405.1 Chloroflexia bacterium
AGTCGGGCAATGCCCCCGCCTCGATGGCCTGCTGGCGCACCGCGCGCCGGGCCAGGAGGGCTTCCCGGGTCGGGTTGAATTGGCGGTGCAGCTGGGCTACGAAGGCCAGGGCCGCCGGTGTCAGGATCTGTTCGACCTCGGCCGTCAGCGGGCCGCGAATTTCAATGCGTTCGGGATCTGGCATGGCACGACACTCCTTAAACCACGAAACGGCACGGCCGCGACTCGCGCTCGACTCGGGGCCGGGCGCCAGCGCTCTGCCGGATATTATACTCGGTCTGGGGCAGTCTAGCATAGGATGCCGCGCCACGCAAGCCCGCCACGCACCGGCGCGCTTGACAGTCCGCGCCGCCGGGTGCTAAGCTGTAGGGCAAAGGGGACGTTATAGTGGGGATGAGCCAGCGTGACTTTCAGTGGATGACCGGCTTCGAGTGCTCGGCGTTTCCGCAGATCGGGGCCGACGAGCTCGCAGCCACCCAGCATGATCGCTGGTGGGCCAGCGATCTCGTGCGTGTGCGCGACCTCGGCATGACCCTGATCCGCTACGGCATCCCCTGGCCCCGGGTCAACCCGCGGCCGCACGAATACGATTGGCAGTGGACCGATCAGGTGCTGGACCTGCTCCAGACTCTGGAGATCACGCCGATTGTCGACCTCTTTCACTACGGCACGCCGGCCTGGATAGAAGGCGGGATCATGCACCCGATTTTCGGCGAAATCCAGAGCTGGTATGCGCAGGCCTTCGCCGAGCGCTACCCGCAGATCGTCTATTACCTGCCGACCAGCGAGCCCTATGTCTGCGCCACCTTTGGCGCCGAGTTCGCCCTCTGGCATCCTTTCCTGCGCGGCCCGCGCAACGCGGCCCGGGCGATCAAAAACGTCACCGAGGGCCTTTGTCGATCGATGCTGGCGATCCGCCGCGTGCGGCCCGAGGCCCTGCTGGTGGTGGCCGATACGTGCGAGTATTATCAGGCCCTGGATGACGCCTTTGCCGAAGAAGCCGCGTTTCGCTCGCTGCGCCGCTTCCTGGTCCACGATCTGTACCAGGGTCAGGTCACGCCGGAGCATCCCCTCTGGCCCTACCTGGTCGAGCAGGGCGTCGAAGATTGGGAGCTGGCCTGGTTCCTGCGCAACCCGGTCCGGCTCGACATCCTCGGCCTCGACTACTACCAGCACTCCGAGCACCAGCTGCGCGCCGGGCCCGCCGGCGCGCGCATCGACGAAACGGCCGCGCAGCCCCTCGGCTGGGCCGAGCTGGCCCGCCAGTATTCCACCCGCTACGGCGACATCCCGGTGGTCCTGGCCGAGACGAACGTGGGCGGGCCCGTGGCGGACCGCCTCGCCTGGCTCGACGCGCTGGTGGCCCAGACCCGCCAGGCCCGCGCGGCCGGCACCCCCGTGGCCGGCCTCACCTATTACGGCGCGATCGATCATGTCGATTGGGATACGGTTTTGCGCCAGCGCAACCGCCATATTAACCCCTGCGGCATGTGGGCCCTCGAATGGCACGGCAACCGGCTGGTCCGCAAGCCGACCGCCGTGGTCGACTGGTTCCGCGGGCAGATCGCCTTGCCGGTGGAGCGCAGCGTCGGGCCACTGGCCTCCGAGGTGGCCCAGGCCCGGGTCCGGGCCGTGCTGGCCCCGGCCGCCGGCGGCTGACTCCGCACCCGATGACAAAAGATCCAGACAAATACCGCGCTCGGCGGTGTTACGGGCTGTGACGGAGCGCTGACCACCCCACCCGGTCACCCCTTCCGTACCAGCACGACCAGGCCGGCGCCCATGCCGGGCCAGATTTTGGCGATGCGGGTGCCCAGCTGGTAGGTCAGCGCCCAGGTCTGGGTCTTGCGCACGAGCCAGTTGCGTGGATCGTGGAACCACATGCCCTGGACGGCTTCGACGGCAAAGCCCGCGCTGCGCACGAGCGCCAGGAAGCTGGTCAGCGAGTGGTGGCGGATGTGCGCCTGGCGGCCGACCAGGGCTTTGTTCAGCGTGCCGGGCGGCAGGGTGGGCGTGCCCTGCTTGCCCGGCTTCAGCACAGTGCGGGCCACGCCGATGGCCGCGTAGACTGCCCGGTGCTGGGGCGTATATTTGAGCGGCACGGCCAGGATCGCCCGGCCGTCGTCTTTGAGCAGGCGGTGGATCTCGGCCAGCACGGCGCGGTCGTCGAGCACATGCTCCAGCACATGCGAACAGAGGATCTTGTCAAAGCTGCGATCCGGGAAGGGCAGCTGCTCGACATCGCCGTTGACCAGGGCGATGCGGCCGGCCGGGAAGGCCCGCAGATGCTGAAACACCCGCAGCACGCTCTGCGCGAGGTCGGCGCCGACGGTGAAGCCGGCCCGCTCGGCCAGGGGCAGGGTATAGTAGCCCTCGCCGCAGCCGACGTCCAGGAAGCGGTCGGTCGCGCGCAGTTGGAAGAGCCGCCGGAAGAGGCGAATATGCTCGGCCATCCAGTGGCGGCCCATGGGCGTGGGCACCAGCACCCCGGCGCGCAGGGTAAAGTACGCGCCCTGGCCCTCCGTGAGGGTCCGCTCATAGAACGCCCGCAGCCGCGCCCGCAGCTCCGCTTCCTCCGCCGCATCCCGCACCCCATAGCGCGCCAGGGCCGTGGCGGGGGCCGCCGGTTTCGTTTGTGACATATGTTGTTTCCTCTACTCCTGCGCCGTCTCGCACTCTGGCGCATATTGTACCATCGTTGCCAGGCAGCGACAAGCCCGCCACAACGAATACTCACTCAGCACTCCGGATGGTGTACGTCAGCCGTACGGAGCATAGAGCGGACAGCGGAACTATCCCGGGTTTCCACCCGGTTCGTTAACCCGCTCGGGCGTTCCGGCGACCGGCTGCCGGCGGGCCAGGAGCATCGCGGCGCTGCCGCTAGCGGTCAGGGCCGCGGCCAGCGGAAAGATGGCAAACAGGCTGATCGGCGTGACCACGCTGCCCAGCGCCGGGCCGATCGCCTGGCCGGCCACCACCGGCAGGTAGGAGAAGATCATCACCCGGCCCCGCGCCTCAGGGGTGGTGGAGTCGGCCAGTACGTTGAACGAGAGGGTGAAGGTGCCGGCCACCGCCCCGTTGACCAGTGCCCAGGCGAGCCCGAAGGCGAGAATAT
>DATGEF010000698.1:0-2223 GCA_035310405.1 Chloroflexia bacterium
AGACCACCTTGTTTAATGCGCTGACGCATTCCCAGGCCCAGACGTCGGCCTACGGCAGCGCCGGCGACGAGCCGAACGTGGCCATGGTCAAAGTGCCCGACGGCCGGCTGGACGTCCTGGCGGCCATGTTCAAGCCGCGCAAGCTGACCCCGGCCGACGTGCAGTATGTCGACGTGGCCGGCCTGGCCCCGGGTGACGACCCGGCGGCCGCGCGCACCCAGGGCCTGAGCCGCAAGTTCCTGGGCGCGGTGGCCGCCAACGACGCGTTGTTGATCGTGGTCCGCGCCTTCGAGAGCGCGAGCTTGCTGCACCCCGCGGGCACGGTCGACCCCGGGCGCGACCTGGAGACGGTGGCCCTGGAGCTGATCTTCAGCGACCTGGGCATCATCGAGCGGCGCATGGCCCGCATCAAGGCCGAGTTCAATAAAATGCGCCCCGCCGAGCGCGAGCTCCAGGAACGGGAGCTGGCCCTGCTGGAGCGTATCCAGCCCGAGCTGGAGCAGAACCGCCCGATCCGCGCCCTCGCCCTGAGCGACGACGAGCAGAAGCTGGTCAAAAACTACCAGTTCCTCTCCAACAAGCCCTGGCTGATCGTCGTCAACCTGGGCGAAAGCAACCTGGACGCCGGGCCGGCGCTCGTGGCCGCCGTCCAGCGGGCCTGGCCGGACCCCGGCGCCGCCGCCGTGGCCGCCTGTGCGCAACTGGAGATGGAAGTGGCCCAGCTGCCGGACGCCGACGCCGCGGAGTTTCGCGAGAGCCTGGGCCTCGGGCCGTCGCCGCTCGGCACGGTGATCACCCGCTCCTACGATCTGCTCGGGCTGATCAGCTTCCTGACCGCGGGCGAAGACGAGGTCCGGGCCTGGACGATCCGGCGGGGCACGCCGGCGCAGCAGGCGGCCGGCGCGATCCACAGCGACCTGGAGCGCGGCTTTATTCGCGCCGAAGTGGTGACCTACGACGACCTGATCGCCGCGGGCAGCATGGCGGAGGCCAAAAAGCGCGGCACGGTGCGCATGGAAGGCAAGACCTACCCCGTGAAAGACGGGGATATCTTGCATATTTTGTTTAACGTCTAGGGCAGGGTCCCTGCCCGATCGAGCATGGGGAGATCGCAACTTATGGATCGCGAGCAGGGCCGCGCCACGGGCGCGGGGCCGGCTGTGTCGGGGGCGACCGCCGGGCCGGCGGCGATCCCGATCGAGATCGGGATCTTGACGTCGGGGAAGCCGACCCTGGCCATGGCGTTGTCGAGCCTGTTGCTGCAGAACACGCCGGATATCCGTATCCACATCGTGGATACGGCCGAGCGCCCGGTGATTCATCATGAGGACTTTAGCTCGGCGATGCGCCTGGCCTTCGATCGGGGCATTTCCTGCACCTACGAGCACCGCCGCGAGCGCCAACGCTCGTTTAGCGCGGGCAAGCTGGCGCTGCTGGAGGCGCTCACCGGGCCCCATATCTGCTTCATGGACGACGACGTCGTGCTGCCCAGTGGCTCGCTGACGCTGCTTAGCGTTTTCGTGGCCACCCACCCGGACTATGGCTACCTGGCGCCCGCGTTGAAGAACCCCGGCACCCGGCGCACCGCCCTGGGCGGGCGGACCCAGTTCGCGCCGGGCACGTTGTTCCGCCAGGACCCCGTCGTCCGCCGGATTCTGCTGGAATATTACGCGACGACGGATGATGTGCTGGACCGCCAGCGCCAGGGCGACGTGGTCTGGGAGGTCGCCTTTCTGACCGAGATGTTCCCGCTGCTGGGCCGGCCCTGTTATACGCAGCCGGACAACGTGATCTACCACCTCGACTACCACGAGGGCCCGAACTGGGAGTTGTTGCGCGAAGACCTGCTCGCCACCAGCCGGGCCAAGGCGCGCGCGCTGGTCCAGAAATACGCCGGGGCTATCGCCGAAGTGCCGATCGAGATCGCCGGGCCCAAGCACTAACGGATGAAGAAGCTCATCGCGGTCGCCGGCATCCTGATCAGCCTCGGCGCCCTGTACCTGGCGCTCAAGGATATCCACTTCGACGAGGTGGCGGCGGCGTTTGGGCACCTCAACTGGGCCTGGTTCGCGCTCGGCTGGCTGCCCTGGCTGGTGGCCATTGGCAGCAAAGTCTTCCGCTGGCAGCTGCTCTACTACCCGGACCAGCGCCAGGCGCCGTATCCCCGGCTGCTGGCCGCGCTGCTGATCGGCTACCTCTTCAACACCGTGCTGCCCTTGCGCA
>DATGEF010000699.1:0-2582 GCA_035310405.1 Chloroflexia bacterium
CTACCTCTCCCGCTGCGAGCGCGGCATCCGCCCCTCGGCCGGCCTGGTCAGCCAGATCGCGGCGATCCTCGCCATCGCCCCGGCGGATCGCCCCGCGTTCCGCCACTGGGCGCGGGGCGGCGCCCTGCCCGGGCCGCCCCCGCCGCCGGCGGCCCCGCCCCCGCGCGCCCGGACAAACCTCCCCCTGGCGGCCGATCCCCTGATCGGCCGCCAGGGGGCCCTGGCGGCCGTCCGCGCGCTACTGGCGCACCACCGTCTGGTGACCCTGCTCGGTCCCGGCGGGGTCGGCAAAACCCGCCTCGCGCTGGAGCTGGCCGCCGGCTACAGGGATCCGCTGGCCGATGGGGTCTGGTTCGTCGATCTCGCCGCCCTGCGCGACCCCGACCTCGTGGTGCCGACGATCGCCGCGACCCTGGGACTCCAGGAGTCCGCGGGCCCCGCCCCCTTCACGATCCTCCAGCGGTATCTGCAGGACCGGCAGCTGCTGCTGGTGCTCGACAACTTCGAGCAGGTGGGCGCCGCCGCCCCTGCGGTGGGCGCGCTGCTCGCGGGGGCGGCCGGGCTGCGGGTGCTGGCCACCAGCCGGGCGCCGTTGCGGGTGCAAGGGGAACAGGAATATCTCCTCGCGCCGTTGGGCCTGCCCGCGGCGGCACCGGATGGCGGGCCGTCCCGCCCGGAGGAGGCGGAAGCGGTGCAGTTCTTCTGTGCCCGCGCGCAGGCGCTCGAGCCCGCGTTTACGCTGACCCCGGCCCTCGTACCGACGATCACTCGCATCTGTGTGGCCCTGGATGGGCTGCCGCTGGCGCTGGAGTTGGCCGCCGCCCTGCTGCGTGTGCTGCCGCCGGACGCCCTGCTCGCGCAGCTCGATCGCCGCCTCTCCGTCCTCACGCAGGGCCGCCGCGATGCTCCCCCCCGCCACCAAACCCTGCGCCAGACACTCGCCTGGAGCTACGCCTTGCTGACCCCGGCCGCGCAGCGCCTCTTCCGCCGGTTGGCCGTGTTTCACGGCGGCTGGACCCTGGACGCCGCTGCGACGGTGGCGGGCGCCACGCTCGCCGACCTGGCCGCGCTGGCCGACGGCAGTCTGATCCGGTGTGAGGCCGCGTCGGAGGGCGTGAGCCGCTTCAGCATGCTGGGCACGATCCAGGAATACGCCGCGGAGCTGCTGGCGGCCGATCGGGCGGCGGCGCGCGTGCAGGCGGCCCATAGGCAGTACTACCTGGCGCTCAGCGAAGCGCGGGGTGCGGCGCCGCGGCGCGATCCCGTCCTGGCGGCCGAGCAGGGCAACCTGCGGGCGGCGTTGCAGGGTGCGCACGCGGCTGGGGCGTCCCTTCTGCTGGCGCGGCTGGTCGCCGCCCTCTGGCCGTTCTGGGAATACCACAGCCACTGGAACGAAGGGCGGCGCTGGGTGGCTACCGCCCTGGCCGCCCCCGCCCTGCCGGACGTGTTACGGGCCCGCTTGCTGCACGGGGCCGGCGTCCTGGCCCGCGCCCAGGCCGATCTGCCGGAAGCGGCAGCGCGGCTGCAGGCGGCGCGCGCCGCCTACCAGGCGATCGGCGACGGGGTGGGCGAGGGGGCGGTGCTCGACGAGCTGGCCGGGGTGGCCCTGGCCCGGGGCGACGTCGCCCAGGCCCACGCCTGGGCGATGGCGGGCCTGACGCAGGCGGGGGCCACGGGGGACGCGGACGGGCGGGCGCGGGCGCTCCACCACCTGGGCTGGATCGCGCTGGAGGCGGGGGACGCGACGCAGGCCATGGTTCTCTACGGGGAGGGCCTGGGGCTGGCCCGCACGCTGGCCGATCCGCGCGTCCTGGCCCGCGCGCTGAACAACCTGGGCGAGGTCCTACGCTTCCAGGGGCAATATGCGGCAGCGGCGGAATACTACCGCGAATACCTGGCGCTGAATCGGGCGGAGGGCTTCCAGATGGGGATCGGGGCCGGGCTGCACAACCTGGGCTATGTGGCGCTGCACCAGGGCGCGCTGGCGGAAGCGGAGGAGCGGTTCGCGGCGGCCGCGGCGGTGTTCGGGCAGATCGGCGATCAGCAAGGGCTGGCCGATTGCCTGGCGGGCCTGGCGAGTACGGCGGCCCAGGCCGGACGCTGGGCGGTGGCGGCGCAGCTGGGGGCGGCCACCCGGGCGCAACTGGCCGCGCTGGGCTCGCAGCTCCAGCCGCCGGATCGGGCGGAATTCGAGCGCTACCAGGCACTGGCCCAGGCGGCCCTCACCCCGGCCGCCTGGGCGACGGCGGAGGCCCGCGGGCGCGCGCTGACGGTGGCCGCGGCGCTGGAGGTGGCGCAGCAGGCTGGGCTGGGGGCGGACCTTCCCCGATCGTAGCGCCGGCCCGCCGGGGGCCACGATTTCCGTAGCAGGCTCTCCGGCGGCGGGAATACGGGTTTTCCACAACAAACCGGCAACAAAGCGACCGCTTTTTCCATGGTCAACTGCCCCGGAGTACGCTATGGTAGTAGCGCGGCCCCGGTTCCCGTCGTGGGCCGGCAGGGGCCAAGCCGGGGACGAGCGTTGGGGAGGGGCGGACATGCGCAACTGGAGATGGTGGGGGTGGGGATCGTTACTGCTGGTG
>DATGEF010000700.1:0-2289 GCA_035310405.1 Chloroflexia bacterium
TCTACGGGGTCAGCGCCCGCGCCGCGGGCGACGTGTGGGCCGTCGGCTTTTCTTACGTCGGGTATACCGCCGTCCCTCTGGCCGAGCACTGGGACGGCACGCGTTGGATCGTGTTCCCGGCCGATCCGGCCCTGACCAACGCCGTCTTCTATTCGGTGACCACCGGGGCGGCCAATGACGCCTGGGCCGCCGGCGACTATGAAACCTACGGCAGCTCCGGACAACCCTTCATCGAACATTGGGACGGCACCCGCTGGACCGTCGTGCCCAGCCCCAACCCGGGCAGCAATCTTGCTGTTGGCCTCTCGTCGATCGTGGAAGGCGCCGCGGCCGACGTCTGGGCCGTGGGGTCCTACGACGAAGACAACATCCAGCGTCCGCTGGTCGAACACTGGGATGGTCACCAATGGAGCCTCGCGCCGAGCGTGGAGCCGGCGCCCCTCAACAGCTACCTCAGCGGCGTCGCCAGCACCGGACCGGGCGACAGCTGGATCGTCGGCGATTACTTCCCGGGCGTGTTTCGCACCCTGGCCGAGCATTACACCGACCCCTGCGTCACGCCCAGCCCCACGCCGCCGCCCACCCACACGCCGCCCGGGCTGCCGACGGCCACTGTCACGCGCACGCCGACGAACTCGCCGACCGCCGCCCCCCCCACGCGGACGCCCACGGCCGGCCCGTCGCCGACGCCGTGCGTGGTGCCCTTCAGCGACGTCGCGGCGCGGGATTACTTCTATCTCCAGGTCGAATACCTGGCTTGCCATGGGGTGATCAGCGGCTACGCCGATGGCACGTTCCGGCCCTACACCGGCACCACCCGGGCGCAGACGGTGAAGATCGCGGTCCTCGGCTTCGGCCTGCCGCTCGCCACGCCCACGGCCGCCGCCTTCGCCGACGTCCCACCCGGCGCGCCCTTCTTCGCGGTCATCAGCACCGCGGCGCAGGCCCAGATTGTCAGCGGCTACGCGTGCGGCGGCGCCGGCGAGCCGTGTGACAGTCAGGATCGCCCCTACTTCCGCCCCTACGCCGCCATCACGCGCGGCCAGCTCGCCAAAATTGTCGTGGTCACCGCCGGCTGGGTCCTGCAAACTCCCGCGGCCGCCACCTTTGCCGACGTTTTCCCCGGCACCGCGTTCTACAGCTTCGTCGAGACGGCGTATTGCCACGGCGCTATCAGCGGCTACAATTGCGGCGGCCCGGGCGAGCCGTGCGACGGGGGCAACCACCCCTACTTCCGCCCCGGCAACAACGCCGTGCGCGCGCAAATCGCCACCATCGTGTATGGCGCGCTCCACAACGGCGGGGGTTGTCTGCGCCGGCGGCCATTTGGCCCGGGGCCCTGAGGGGGATGCGATGGATGCGACCTGGTTCTCGACCGTCCGCGCCTGGACCCTGGCGTTGGTGCGCGCCCCCAGTGTGACTGGCACCCCCGGCGAGGGAGCGTTTGCCGACCAGTTGGCCGCCCTGCTCGCCGCCCAGCCCTATTTCGTGGCCCACCCGGACCATCTGCGGCTGCTGCCCATCCCCGGCGACCCGCAGGGCCGGCGCAATCTCGTGGCCTTCGTTCAGCGGCAGGGGGCGGCGACTGTGCTGCTGACGGGCCACTATGACGTGGTCAGCACCGCCAATTATGGCGACCTAGAGCCCTGGGCCTGTGACCCGGAGGCCTTGCTGCCCCGGCTGCGCGCGGCCCTGGCGGCGGGCCGGCCGTCGTCGGCCGACGCACTGGCGCTGGCCGACCTGGAGAGCGGCGCCTACTTGCCCGGACGGGGCGTGCTGGACATGAAGAGTGGGCTGGCCGCCGGCCTCGCCGTGCTCGAGCGCTTCGCCACGGCGCCGGACGCGCACGGCAACCTGCTCTTCCTGGCCTCGCCCGACGAGGAGGTCGAATCGCATGGCATCCGGGGCGCGGTCCTCGCCCTGCCGGCGCTCGCCGGCGAGTGGGGCCTGGATCTGCAGGCCGCGATCAACCTGGACGCGGTCGCCGACACGGGTGCGGGGGCCGAGGGCCAAGCCGCCTATCTGGGCAGTGTCGGGAAGCTGCTGCCATCGGTGTATGTGGTGGGGCGGGAGGCGCATGCGGGCTACCCCTTCGCGGGCGTGAGTGCGGCCTTGCTCGCGGCCGAGGTCACCCGCCGGATGGAGTGCAACGTCGATCTGAGTGACGACAGCGCCGGCGACCTGGCCGCGCCCCCGGTGACGCTCGGGCTGCGCGATCTCAAGGCACACTACGACGTGACCACGCCCTCCACGGTCTGGTGTATCTACAACGTCTTGACCCACGCCTGG
>DATGEF010000701.1:0-16055 GCA_035310405.1 Chloroflexia bacterium
GTAGAGCAAGCCGAAGCTGCCGAACACGATCAGCGAGTACGTATCGATCCAGCCGCCCCACTGCGTCATCGACGCATGGAAGAACATGCTCCCGGCGCCCAGAAACAGCACCGCCCCTCCGTAGACGAGAGCAAAGGGCGAGGCCGTCGTCATCGGGTTGCGCCGCGCCGGCGGGTGCCGCCGGTCGCTGCCCACCTGCCACAGCACCGCCAGTCCGATGGCGAAGAAGCCCAGGTTGCCCCAGGTATTGATCGGCTGCTTGATCCACGCCCCAGCGCGCAGGAAATCCTCGCACCAGCACGTATTCGGGTGGTCGCGCGTGCAGGAATCCGGGGCGCCCGGCCACCCCAGCCAGGCAAAGAAGAAGAAGATCGCCAAAGCCCCGGCCACCCCGGCCAGGCCCCACCATACTTCGCGGCGGTTGTTGAACATAGCCCGACCCTCCAGACGGCGCGACGGCGTGTGCGGGATTGCAGGCAGTATACCATAGGTGGTAATATTGATCGTTACCACGATGCGCCGCACCCCCCGGCGGGCGCGCCAGACACTGGAAAGGATCACGACGATGTCCCTGCGTTACTGGCTGATCTCGGGCCTTCTGCTCGTGCTGGCCGCCGGCCTGCTGGTCACCCGGCCGGCCGCGGCGGGCGCGCCGGCCGGGGTGATCGGCCACGCGCCCCTGCCCCCGCACCCCTGCAGCGGCATCATCCCCGAGCCGCCCTTCAGCGGCCTCTCGCCGTTGAGCATCACCTGGGTGCCGGGCATGTGTACCACCGACGCCTACCAGGCCGGCTACGGCGATCTCACGGTCTGGCAGGCTGGCGGCCATAGCTATGCCGGCATTGCGGGCTTTGCCCAGCGCGCCTTTTATATCTTCAACGTCGACGATCCCTATACCCCCGTCCTGCTGGTCAACCAGGGCTTCCCGGACGGCGCCACGACCAGCACCTCGATCTTCAGCTTCCACCAGGGCAGCACGCCCTATCTCTCGGTCACCCTGCGCGGCACCGGCACCGGCTGCGGCTTTTTCGTCTATAACGTGACCGACCCGGCGAACCCCGGCTTCGTCGGCCGCCAGCAGGGCAGCGACTGGTGTACGGTGCATGAGCACTTTGTCTCGACCGACGCCAACGGCGATGCCGATTACGCCTGGCTGACCATGTCCGCCGAAGCGGGCTCCGGCTATAAGATCGTCGTGCTCGACCTGCGCGCCCTGCCGGCGATGCCCGAGACCGGCCGCTATGAGCGCCCCGACAGCAACGGCGGCATCTTCGCCCACGACGTGACGGTCATCGGCCAGCGCGTGTTCGTCGCCTTCTGGGGCGGCGGCCTGATTATCCACGACAAGGAAACCCTGGCCCACACGACTAATCCGGCCCCGCTCAACCCGCTCGACAGCATCCGCCCGGCCGGCTTCAACGTGCATCACGCCTGGCCGACCACGGACGGCAACCATGTCTTTATCGAGGACGAGTACCAGAACAACGCCGGCCTGGAGAAGATCCAGCTCTACAACATCGCCAACCTGGCCGCCCCCTTCTACGAGACCGGACTGGTCGGGGAAGACGTCGCGGCCACCAACCGCGCTCATAACCTGAAGATCCTCAACGTGAGCCCCGGGCACGACCTGCTCTTCGACGGCTGGTACGAGGCCGGCACGCGCGGCTTCGACGTCGACACGACGGCCACGCCGCCCCGCATCACGCCGCGGCTCAGCCACCGGCTGCTCCAGGCGCCCACGGGCGACTTCGGCGACGTCTGGGGCGTCGACTTCCTACCTTGCACTTTGCAGGGCAAGACCCGCACCTGTGTCTATTCGAGCGACATGTTCTTCGGCCTGGTCGTCGACGCCCTGGACACCGATCCGGCCCTGGACCCTTACCCGCCCACCTCCACGATCGCCGACCCGGTGCCCGGCCAGACGATCACCACCTGCACCTACACGGTCCTGGGCACCGCCCATGACTACTGGAGCGGCGTGGCGCGCGTCGAGGTCCGCACGGACCCGGCCGGCGCGTGGCAGCCGGCCGGGGGCACAGACACTTGGGGCTTCCACTGGACCGTGCCCCGCGACGGCGTCTACACCCTCACCTCGCGGGCCACAGATGCGGCCGGCAACGTCGAGGAGCCCACGACGAGCGTGCAGGTCACGGTAGCCGGCGGCTGTGGGGCCGCGACGCCCACCCCGCCGCCGCCGAGCGCGACGCCCCCGCCGCCGACGGCCGCCCCGACCGCCCCCACGGGCGAGCCGCCCACGAGCACGCCGCCGCCGACCCTGACCGCCGGACCGGCCGCCACGCCAAGCCCCGTGCCCAGCACCACCCCCTGCCGCGTGCCCTTCGTTGACGTGCAGCCGGGGGACTACTTCTACCCGGCCGTGCAGTACTTCGCCTGCCGGCAGGTGCTCGGCGGCTACGCCGACGGCACGTTCCGCCCCTACAACCTGACGACGCGCAGCCAGCTGGTCAAGATCCTCGTGCTTCAGTTCGCGCTGCCGGTGGTCACCCCTGCCGCGGGGGGCGCCA
The DNA here is from genome assembly GCA_035310405.1 of Chloroflexia bacterium. Taxonomy (GTDB): domain Bacteria; phylum Chloroflexota; class Chloroflexia; order QHBQ01; family JAICKM01; genus JAICKM01. The sequence goes on from DATGEF010000701.1 coordinate 2,526, forward strand.
CTTTCGCCGACGTGCCGCCGAGCCACCCCTTCTTCGCCGTGGTCGAGGCCGCCGCGCACGCCGGGCTGGCCAGTGGCTACCCGTGTGGCGGGCCGGGTGAGCCGTGCGACCGCCAGCAGCGGCCCTACTTCCGGCCCGCGGCGCCGGTCACCCGCGGCCAGGTGGCCAAGCTGGTCGTCATAGCGGCCGGCTGGGCGATCGGCACCCCGGCCGGCCCGCCCTTTGCCGACGTGCCGCCGTCCGCCCCGTTCGCCCCCTACATCGCCGCCGCGGCCGCCCATGGCGTGATCGCGGGCTACAGCTGCGGCGGGCCGGGCGAGCCCTGCGATAGCCAGCAGCGCCCCTATTTCCGCCCGGCGGGGCCCGCGACCCGCGGCCAGATCGCCAAGATCGTCTATGCGGCGTGGACGAGTCGATTGTGTCTGTCGCCCGCGGCAGCGGCAACCGTCTGACTACAGGCGGGACGCTTCCCAGCGTTTTTTATCCCGATCATAGTACAGGAGTCCGCCCCATGCTACAGCGTTACTGGTCCGTGCTTGTCTTACTGCTACTGTTGGCCCTGGGCGCGGTCGCCCAACTCACGCCGATGACGGACGCCAACGCCCCCTGGGCGGCTCCGGCCGCCACGTCCACCCCGCCGCCCGCGTGCGGCCCGGCCTGGCGGGTCGTCACCAGCCCAAGCCCGGCGGGCACCCAGCACACCCTGCGCGGCCTGGCCGCGCTCGCCAGCGACAATCTCTGGGCCGCCGGGTACAGCGGTGGCCTGGTGGGGCCCGCCCAGACCCTGGTCGAGCACTGGGATGGCAGCACATGGAGCCTGGTGCCCAGCCCCAATGGATCCTCCGGCCATACCATCTTGCTGGGCATCGTCGCCCTCGCCCCGGACAATATCTGGGCGGTGGGCCAGGATGGCACCCAGACTCTGACGATCCACTGGACCGGGCTGGCCTGGACGGTGGTCCCCAGTCCGAGCATCGCGCAAAGTACGAATTGGCTCTACGGCGTGACCGCCCTGGCCGCGAATGATATCTGGGCGGTCGGCTATTACGGGACGACCACGGGGGACAGCCGGACCCTGATCCTCCACTGGGATGGCAGCACGTGGAGCCTGGTGCCCAGCCCCAACGTGGGCACGGTCGCGAACGAACTCTACGCCGTGACGGCGGTCGCCGCGAATGACGTCTGGGCGGTGGGCGGCATCGGCTCCTGGGGCAGCCGCGAGCGCACCCTGAGCCTGCACTGGGATGGCGTCAGCTGGGCCGTGATCGAGAATCCTAATACGCCCCTGGCGGACTACAGCCCCTACGCCTTCTACGGAGTCAGCGGCCGGGCGCCGGGCGACGTCTGGGCGGTCGGCGCCTACCGCAACAATAGCTGGAGCCAGACCCTGATCGAGCACTGGAACGGGCAAGCCTGGAGTATCCTGCCGAGCCCCAATGGCAATCTGGCCGGCGACAACGACTTTTATGCCGTCGTGGCCCGCGCGGCCGATGATGCCTGGGCGGTGGGCGTCGAACTCGATAACGGCGGCAGCGGGGAGTATCATCCCCTGATCGCCCACTGGGACGGCAGCGCCTGGAGTGCCAGCCCCGCGCCCTATCCGGGCTCCCATGATGATCGCCTGTATGGCGTGGTCGCCCCGGGGGCGGGGGCGGCCTGGGCCGAGGGGCAGCAAGGGCCTGACTACAACGTCACCGCCCCCCTTGTGCTGCAGTACGCCGATCCCTGCAGCACCCCGTCGCCGACGGCCAGCGGCCCGCCGCCCACCGGCACCCCGACGCCGACCCCGCCGGCCTGCATCCCCGCGTGGAGTGTCGTGGTCAGCCCCAACAGCGGGACGGGCGATAACCCGCTCCGCGCGGTCGCCGGCGTGTCGCCCACCGACCAATGGGCGGTGGGCTCCTGGCATGACGCAAATACTGTGGAGCAGACGCTGATTCTGCATTGGGACGGCAGCGCCTGGACGGTCGTGGCGAGCCCCAACGGGGGCACCGGGGTCGCCAACCGGCTGTACGGGGTCACCGCCCTGGCCGCCAACGACGTCTGGGCCGTGGGCGACTACGCCGGAACGGCGGGCCAGCAGACATTGATTCTGCATTGGGACGGCAGCGCCTGGACGGCGATCGCCAGCCCCAATCCCGGCACCACGAACTCCCTGTATGCCGTGACGGCGGTCGCCGCCAATGACCTGTGGGCCGTGGGCACGACCACGTCGGGCAGCGCGCATGGCCCCTTGCTGCTCCATGGAACCGGCAGCAGTTGGAGTGTCGTGCCCGGGCCGGCGGGCACCTATACCGGGAGTGACCTGCTGGCCGTCAGCGCGGTCGCGGCAAACGATGTCTGGGCGGTGGGCACGATCGATAGCTTCGGCTACCCCGACACCCTGACCCTGCATTGGGATGGCAGCGCCTGGACCCGGGTGCCCAGCCCCAGCCCCGGCGGCCAATATGATGATGCCCTGACCGGCGTCACCGCCCTGGCCAGCAATAATGTCTGGGCGGTGGGCTACACCTTTATCAACGGCGTGATCCACACGTTGACCCTGCAGTGGGACGGCACCGTCTGGACCGTGGTGGTCAGCCCCAATGTCGGCAGCGGCCAAAATGCGTTGAGTGGGGTGGCCGCGGGAGCCGCCAATCAGGTGTGGGCCGTCGGCTCCTATACGGGCGCCGTCACCCAAACCCTGGCCCTGCGCTGGGATGGCAGCCAATGGGGGCTGGCGGCCGCCCCCAGCCCAGGCGCGGCGGCCCGCCTGGCCGGCGTGGCCTACTACCCGAACGGCGAGGTCTGGGCCGTCGGCGCGCAGCAAGCCGCGGTCGGGGCCCCCGAGCAGCCCCTGGTGCTCCGGTACATCTCCTGTGCTCTCCCGGCCACACCCACCACGACGGCGACACCGCCGGGCAGCGCCACGCCAAGCGCCACCGCGACCCGGACGGCGAGTCCGCCACCCAGCCGGACCGTCACGCCGACGCTGGTCCCGCCCTCGCCCACCGCGTGCCCCATCCACTTCACCGATGTGCAGCCGACGGATTACTTCTACACGCCGGTGCGCTACCTGGCCTGCCGAGGGGTGATCTCGGGCTACAATAACGGCGACGGGACGGTCAGCTTCCGGCCCTACAACAACACCACGCGCAGCCAGATGGTCAAAATCGTCGTGCTCGGCTTCGCCAAGCCGATCAGCACCCCGGCCGGCGGCACTTATACCTTCGCCGATGTCCCGCCGACCCACCCTTTCTTCGCCGTGGTCGAGACCGCCGCCGCGGCGAACGTCGTCTCGGGCTACACCTGCGGCGGCCCGGGCGAGCCCTGTGACAGCGCGAACCGGCCCTACTTCCGCCCGTATGCCAACGTCACGCGCGGCCAGCTGGCCAAGATCACCGTGGTCGCCGCCGGTTGGACCGTGATCAATCCACCCGGCCCCGGCACGTTCACGGATGTGCTGCCGGGCACGGCGTTTTACAGCTTCGTCCAAACCGCGTACTGCCGTGGCGTGATCAGCGGCTATGCCTGTGGCGGCGCCGGCGAGCCGTGCGACAGCGGCAACCGCCCGTACTTCCGCCAGGCCGCGGACGCGACCCGCGGCCAGATCGCCAAGATTGTCTATCTCGCCCTCACCGGGCCGGGGACCTGCGCCCCGGCCACCGGGGTCGAGGGTCGAGGATCAGATCATCCCTAATCCAAAATCCGCAATCCAAAACCCGCAGGAGGTGCCGGTATGGGGCTGTTCCCGTCTGAACCGCGCGCCGGCGCCGAGCCGGGGAGCCCCGGCGCAACGGTAGAAGCGCAATTGCGGGCGCACGAAGCCCGCCTCGCCCGACTCGAGCGGATCTACGCGCGCTACCAGGCCGGCCGGCGGATTAGCGTGCTGCTGGTGCTGCTCCTCTTCGGCGCCAGCGCGGCATATGTCTGGCTGGTGTACGGTCCAGTTCTCCTCAACCGCGGCGGACTGGCGAGTAGTTCCCCCGTGCCGGGCGCCGCTACCACGGTGGAGATCACGGATGTCTACAACGCCGTGAACCCGGCCGACGAGTGGTTCCAGCTCTACAATATGACGCACAGTGATCTGACGTTGGCGGGGTGGCAGATTTGTCCCCGTGCGACCTGTGTGGCCCTCCCGACCACCACGATCCCAGCCTTTAGCCTCGCCAAATTCCAGGCCAGCGCGTTGCCCGGCTGGCCCGCGGCCGGGCTGGATGGCGCGCGGGATATGCTGGGGCTCAAGGACGACCAGGGCCGGCCGGTCGATTGCCTGAACTGGGGCGCGCCCAGCGCCACCTGGGCCAATGCTGGCACCTTTCAGTCCATGCTCTGGCCGGCGGGCATCCCGCCCCCCAATCCCGGCACCAACCAGGCCTTCTCCCGCCAGGCAATCGGCTACGACACCAATCAGCCAAGCGACTGGCTGGTAACGGCGAATAAGAGCCCGTGAGCAGCGGATCGATACCGCCCCAGGCCCCAGCCCACCGGTAGCCGGCGTAGACGGGCGTGACCAGCGTCGCCGTGGCTTGCGCTGCCGGCGATCGGGTTCGAGCATAAATGTTAGCAAAGATAGCATAGAATTTGTCATTCTGAGCGCAGCGAAGAATCCGTTGCCCCGCGGATCGGGTCGGAGCCGGCGGGCCGCTAACCCCGCGACTCGCCGCGTGGCCCTGACGCCCGGGGTGGCCGCCCCGATCGCGCCGCTGGGGCCATAGGTACACGCCCTATACGCATCAACCGCCCGACCACTGGGCGCGGCCGGTCGGGCGACCGCGCCCCGCGATGGCGCAAGAACCCTCGCCCGCGCACGGGAGAGGGTAGGGTGAGGGCCGCACGTCGCCCGCCGCCCACCCGATCCCTGCCCCAGGACCGCCCTGCTCGCTTAGGTTGATGTGTATAGGGCCATAGGTGCGCGCTCCAGCGGATTCTTCGCGGCGCTCAGAATGACAGATCTTATGCTTTCTGCTAACAAAATACATCATCAACGCAGGGAGCATAGCGCCAAAGACAGCGGTGCCCGATTGGTTAGCCGGTCAGCAGGGGCCGTTGCACCCGCGGCGCCCGGCGCGTATAATAGGCCCAGACCCGGCGCGACCATGCCGGACCCGCCCAGGGGACCCGATGCCCGACCGCTATCCCTCGTTCGACCAGCAAGTGCAGCTGGCGTTGCTGGACGCCTTCCCGACCGTCGAGGCCCTCGCCCAGATGGTGCAGTTCCACCTGGACGAGAACCTGGCCGCTCTGACCGTCGCCCCCAGCCTCGGCAGCCAGGTCTTCGACTTGCTGCGCTGGGCGCGCGCTGCGGGGCGGCTTGACGAGCTGCTGGCCGCCGCCACCGCCGCGAACCCCACCAACCCCGCCCTCCAGGCCGTCCGCGCCGCCGGCGGCTTTGTCCCGCCGGCCACCCTGCCGCCCAGCCCCTACCGCGGCCTCTTCGCCTTCCGCGAGGCCGATGCGCCCCTCTTTTTCGGCCGCGACGCCTTTGTCGCCCAGCTGCGCGCCGCCGCGGCCACCCAGCCGCTGGTCGCCGTCGTCGGCGCCTCCGGCACCGGCAAGTCCTCGGCGGTCTTTGCCGGGCTGGTGCCCGCCCTGCGCCCCGACCCCACCTGGCTGGTCGCCCCCGGCGAGGGCTATAGTCTGCGCCCCGGCGCCCAGCCGCTGCGCGCCCTGGCCGCCACCCTGCTGCCCCTGCTCGACCCCGGCCTGAGCGAAACCGCCCGCCTGCACGACCTCTCCGCCCTGGAGGCCCAGTTGCGCCAGGAGCCGGCTCTGCTGCGCGATGTGGTTGGGCGCATCCTGGCCAAGCACCCGCCCGCCCGCCGCCTGCTGCTCGTCCTCGACCAGTTCGAGGAGCTCTACACCCTCGGCGCCGACCCGCCCGAGCAGCAGATCTTTGTCGATCGGCTGCTGGCCGCGCTGCCCGCCCCGCCCCCCGGCCGGCCCCCGCCACTGACCGCCGTGCTGACCCTGCGTGGCGACTTCTACGGCGCGGCCCTGGCCTACCGCCCGCTGGCCGACGCTTTGCAGGGCCGGGTCGTCAACCTGGGGCCGATGACCGCCGCCGAACTACAGGCGGCCATCGAGCAGCCGGCCCTAGCGCGCGGGGTGGGGCTGGGCGAGGGGCTGACCGCCCGCCTGCTGGAGGCGGTGGCCGCGGCGCCCGGCGAGTTGCCACTGCTGGAGTTCACGCTCGACCAGTTGTGGGCGCGCCAGCACGGCGGGCGGCTGACCCACGCGGCCTACATGGCGCTGGGCGGGGTGGGCCAGGCCCTGGCCGCCCACGCCGACGCGGTCTACGCAGCCTACCCGGCGGCGACGCAGGCGGCGCTGCGGCGGGTCTTTGTGCAGCTGGTGCAGCCGGGGGCGGGCACGGCAGACACGCGACGCGTGGCGCGCTTGAGCGAGCTGGCGCCGGGGGACCGGGCGCTGGTGCCGGACCTGGCGAGCGCGCGCCTGGCCGTGACGGGCGCCGACGCCGGCCAGGCCGAGACGGTCGAGCTGGTCCACGAGGCGCTGATCAGCCACTGGGCGCCGCTACACGCCTGGCTGGCGGCGGACCGCGAGTTCCGCACCTGGCAGGAGCGGCTGCGCGGCGCCCTGCGGGACTGGACGGCGAGCGGGCGGGACGCGGACGCCTTGCTGCGCGGGGCGCTGCTGGCGACGGCGCTGGAGTGGCAACGGACGCGGGGCGCCGACCTGAGCGCGGACGAGCAGGAGTACCTCGCGGCCAGCCAGGCACAGCAGGCGGCGGCGGAGCAGGCGGCGGAAGCGGCGCGGCAGCGGGAACTGGTCCAGGCCCAGGCGCTGGCCGCCGAACAGGCGCAGCGGGCGGAAACGGCCCAGGCGCTGGCGGCGGAGCAGGAACGGGTGGCGGAGGTCGAGCGGCAGCGGGCGGATGAGCAGGCCCGGGCCAACCGGCAGCTACGCCAGCGCGCCGTCCGCCTGAGGGTGGCGCTGGCCGTGGCCATCCTCATGGCCCTGGCTGCCCTCGCCGGCGGGTGGCTGGCCTTCAACCAGAGCCAGGTAGCCACAGCCAACCAGGTAGCCGCCGACAACGCCAGAGCGACGGCTGTCCTGGATCGGGAGGCCGCCGTGCATGCTCAGACCACCGCCGAAGCCGAACTCCACGCCGAGGCGACGGCCGAGACCGGGAGCTATGTCTCCCTGGCGCGCGCCCGCGCTTTGCAGGCCCGGGCTGTGCAAGCGTCGGACTCCGATCTGAGCGTGTTGCTGGCCATGGAAGCAGTCTCCACCACCCGGCGGCTGCCGACCCCGTTCGTGGTGCCTGAAGCCGCGACCGCCCTGTATGATCTCCTGGCCGGCTGGCCGGAACCGGCCGCCCTCCGTGGCCACACCGGCCGGGTGACCAGCGCGGCTTGGAGCCCGGACGGCAAGAGCCTGGTCACCGCCAGCGACGATGGGACGGCGCGGGTCTGGGACGCGGCCAGCCGGCAACTCCTCCACACTCTCATCGGCCACACCAATGTGGTGCGCAGCGCGGCGTGGAGCCCCGACGGCAAGAGCCTAGTCACCGCCAGCGAGGATAACACAGCGCGGGTCTGGGACGCGGCCAGTGGGCAACTGCGCCTCACCCTCACCGGCCACACGGACGCGGTGCTCAGCGCGGCGTGGAGCCCCGACGGCAAGAGCCTGGTCACCGCCAGCGGCGGTGGGACGGCGCGGGTCTGGGACGCCGCCAGCGGCCAGCTGCGCGCTACCTTCGACGACCACACCGGGGCGCTATTCAGCGCGGCGTGGAGCCCGGACGGCAAGAGCCTGGTCACCGCCAGCGGCGGTGGGCCCGCGCGGGTCTGGGACGTGGCCAGCAGGCAACTGCGCCTCACCCTCACCGGCCACACCGCCCAAGTGCTCAGCGCGGCGTGGAGCCCCGACGGCCGCCAGATCGTCACCGCCAGCGCCGATGGGACGGCGCGGGTCTGGGACGCAGCCAACGGGCACCCCCTCCACACCCTCACCGGCCACATCTCTTATGTCTACATGGCGGCGTGGAGCCCGGACGGCCGCCAGATCCTCACCGCCAGCGCCGATGGGACGGCGCGGGTCTGGGACGCAGCCAGCGGGCAGCTGCGCGTTACCCTCACCGCCAACTCCTGGCCGCTATCCAGCGCGGCTTGGAGCCCGGACGGCCGCCAGATCGTCACCGCCAGCTGGGATAAGACGGCGCGGGTCTGGGACGCGACCAGCGGGCAGCTGCTCCTCACCCTCACCGGTCACACCGACCATGTGCTCAGCGCGGCGTGGAGCCCAGACGGCAAGAGCCTGGTCACCGCCAGCGAGGATAAGACGGCGCGGATCTGGGACCTGGCCGGCGGGCAGTTACGCGTTACCCTCACCGGCCACACCAGCCTGGTGATCAGCGCGGCGTGGAGCCCGGACGGCAAGAACCTGGTCACCGCCAGCCAGGATAAGACGGCGCGGGTCTGGGACGCCGCCAGCGGGCACCCCCTCCTCACCCTCACCGACTACACCAACTGGGTGCTCAGCGCGGCGTGGAGCCCGGACGGCAAGAGCCTGGTCACCGCCAGCGATCGGACGGCGCAGGTCTGGGACGCGGCCAGCGGGCAACTCCTCCACACTCTCACCGGCCACATCAATGTGGTGCGCAGCGCGGCGTGGAGCCCCGACAGCAAGAGCCTGGTCACCGCCAGCTACGATAGGACGGCGCGGGTCTGGGACGCGGCCAGCGGGCACCCCCTCCTCACCCTCACCGGCCACACCGATGCGGTGACCAGCGCGACGTGGAGCCCGGATGGCAAGCGCCTGGTCACCGCCAGCGAGGATAACACAGCGCGGGTCTGGGACGCGGCCAGCGGGCAGTTGCGCCTCACCCTCACCGGCCACACCGCTGGGGTGACCAGCACGGCGTGGAGCCCGGACGGCAAGAGCCTGGTCACTGCCAGCTACGATGGGACAGCGCGGGTCTGGGACGCAGCCAGCGGGCAACTGCGCGCTACCTTCGACGGCCACACCGGTGCGGTGGCCAGCGCGGCATGGAGCCCCGACGGCAAGGCGATCGTCACCGCCAGTGTCGATGGGACCGCACAGATCGATCATCTGTTTGCTCTGGAGGATCTGCTGGCCCTGGCGCAGCAGCGGGTGGGGCGCGACTTCACCGACGCCGAGCGCGCGCAATATTCGCTGCCGAGCGCGGGCTCGCCGTAGGGACGACGGGGCGACGGGTGGCCCTCACCCTGCCCTCTCCCGTGCGCGGGCGAGGGTTCTTGCGCCATCGCGGGGCGGTACCGGTCGGGCGGCGGACGCCGCGGCCCCGCCCCGCGCCACCCACCTCCGCGGGCTGATGGGCGGGCACGTGGCCCTACCGTGCGGCCGGTAGGGACGCCCGGCGGCTGAAGCCGCGGCAACGGACGAGCCAAGCCCGCCTCCGCGGGCTGACGGGCGGGCACGTGGCCCTACCGGATAGCCGGGCGGCGAGCACGCTGTGCGCCGCCCTTCTCTCCCGGTCGCCGCGATCCCGGACTGTAGGAGCGGGCTCTGTCCCGCGATGCCGCCCCAGGATGTGGCCGGGCCACGCCCTGATTGCGGGGTGGCAGGCCCGGCCGGCACAGATGGGGCCCACCATCAGCGTCGCACCCCACCATCGCGGGACGGAGCCCGCTCCTACCGACGACGGGGCGGGGGTCTGTATGACGCATCCCGCACTCCGCCATCAGCAGCGCGCCCCACCATCGCGGGACGGAGCCCGCTCCTACCGACGACGGGGCGGGGGTCTGTATGACGCATCCCGCATTCCGCACTCCGCATTCCGGACTGTAGGAGCGGGCTCTGTCCCGCGATGCCGCCCTAGGATGCGCTCGCCCCCGCCGGGTCGCGAGGGAGCTGGACCCAGCCCGCCGGTAGCCGGCGTAGACCGGCGTGACCAGCGTCCCCGTGGCTTGCACTGCCGGCGACCAGGTTCAGGCATAAATCTTAGCAAAGATAGCAAAAAACTTGTCATTCTGAGCGCAGCGAAGAATCCGTTGCCGAGCAGATCGGGTCGGCGCCGGCGGGCTGCTAACCCCGCGACTCGCCGCCTGGCCCTGACGCCCGGGTGTGGCCGCCCCGATCGCGCCGTTGGGGCCATGGGTACGCGCCCCAGCGGATTCTTCGCTGCGCTCAGAATGACAGATCTTGTGCTTTCTGCTAATAAAATACATCATCAGCCCATTAAGTAGCGATCCTTATGATGAATGTCATCGACTGCCTACCGCCTACTGCCTACCGCCTACTGCCGACTCGTCGTCTCCAATCCAAAATCCAAAATCCAAAATCCAAAATCGAGTGCTAGAGCGCGGCCAGCAAGACCTGGAGATCGGCCGGCGTCGCGTCCGGCGCGGGGCGGGCGCCCAGGGCGATCAGGACGCGCAGCACCAGGATCACCTGCCAGGTCGCCAGAAAGGCCGCACTGACCGGCGCCGCGGCCGTATAGCCCGCCAGCACGGCCGCGCGATCCGCGGGCCGCCACCAGGCCCAGAGGTCCAGCGCCGGGTGACTGCGATAGGCGTCGCCGAAATCGATCAGCCCGGCGAACCGGCCCGCCGCGGGATCGACAAAGACATGCTCCTCGCCCGGGTTGGCATGCAGCGCGACCCGCTCGTCGGTCGCCGGCAGCGCGGCGAGCGCGCACGCCGCCACCTCCTCCGGTGGGCAGGCCAGCGGCCAGGCGACCGCGCGATCGTGAATCCGTTGCACCCCGAACGCGAAGTACCCGGCCAGCCGCGCCCGCAGGTCGGCCGCGCTCGTGTCGCCGGGAAACAGGCCGCAGGCCACCAGCGGCGCCTGGCACCTCTGGTGGACGCGGCGCAGCGTCTCGCCCAGACTGACCAGCACCGCGTGGCGCGTGGCCGGGGCGAGCGGGGCGTGGGCGAAGGCCACCCCCGGCAGGCGCGTCAGGCACAGGTACTCGACGCTGCCGCCCGCCTGGCCATAGCCCAGCACCCGCGGCACGGGGATCGCGGCATCTTCAGCCAGCTGGCGTAAGAAGAAGGCCTCTTTTTCCAGGCTGGTGCGCGGCCGGACCCGGGGCGGGCGCTGCACCTTCAGGATCACCTGGTCGTCAATCACGTAGACCCGGGCCTCGCCGCCCGACTCGTCCACCCGGGTCACCGCCTGCGCCGCGGGCACCGCCTCACGCACCAGCGCCAGGACGGTGCTTTCGTCGAGCACCGGGTCCGGGGCATCTGGTTGCCGATAGTCGTCTTGCATGGCGATCTCCTTTCCCTACAATAGCTGGCGGGCTAGGCGCGCCAATCCCACCCGGCGCTTTCCAGCTCGACCAGCGCCGCGAAGCGCCCGCCCTGCCGCACCAGCGTGTCGGGCGCGCCGGCCTCCACCAGGCAACCGGCCTCCAGCACGAGGACCCGGGCGGCCGCCCGGGCGGTGGCGAGCCGGTGCGCCACGGTGAGCACCGCGCGGCCGTGCGCCCGGACATCCTCCTGCAGCGCGGCCCAGAACGCCGCCTCGCTCACGCTGTCGATCGCCGCCGTCGCCTCGTCCAGGAGCAGCACGCCCGGGTCCCAGACCAGCGCCCGCGCCAGGGCCAGGAGCTGGCGTTGGCCGGCGGAAAGCTGCCCCCCGCCACTGGGGCCCAGCCCGCCCAGCGGCGTCTCGTAGCCCTGGGGCAAGGCCTGGATGAAGGCCGCGGCCCCGGCGATTTGCGCGGCGCGCTCCACTGCGGCGCGGGGCACCGACTCGTCGCCCAGGGTCAGGTTCTCCCAGACCGTGCCGCTGAAGAGCTGCACGGTCTGCGGCACGACGCCCACGACCCGGCGGCGCTCCTCCTGGGCCAGGGTGCGCGGATCGCGCCCGTCCACGCGCACGGTCCCGGCCCAGGGCGCATAGAGCCCGCCGAGCAGGTGCAGGATGCTGCTCTTGCCCGCCCCGGTGCGCCCCACCAGCGCCACGTGCTCGCCGGGCAGGATGCGCACGGAGAGGCGGTGCAGGATCGGCTGCTCCGCCTGGTAGCCGAAGACCAGGTCGCGGATCTCGATGCGCCCAGGGGCGGGCGTGGTGGCCGCGGCCGCGGGCGGCACCTCGGCCGGCAGGGCCAGCACCTCGAAGATGCGCTCGATCCCGGCCAGCGCGCTCTGGACCGTCTGCCAGTCGTCCCCCAGGCTGGTGATCGGCTCGAAGAAGCGGCCAAACAGCAGCACGAAGGCGGTCAGGGTGCCGAGCGACAGGCCCCAGGACGCGGCGCCACTGGCGCCCACCGCCAACAGCAGCGCGGTCGCCGTCGCCGCCAGCAGCGCCATGAGCGGCGAATAGAGCGCGCTATAGAGCACCGCGCGGTTGGTGACGGCCAGGGCCGCGCGCAAGGCCTGGCGGAAGCGGGCCGTGAGGAAGGCCTCCCGGCCGAACGCGCGGATCACTTCGACGCCGCCGAGCGTCTCTTGCAGGTGCGTATTGAGCAGGCCGATCGCCTGGCGGGTGCGGCGCGTCGCCGCGCGCACCTGCCCCTGGAAGTGGCGCGTGATGAGCACCAGGGGCGGCAGCACCAGCGCGACGACCAGCGAGAGGACGGGGCTGAGGGCCAGCATGGCCGCCGCGGCCAGCACCAGACGCAGCAGGTTGGCGACCAGGCTGATCACGCCGGTCGAGAAGAGGGTATCGACCGTTTCCACGTCGGCGGTGCAGCGGCTGATCACGTCGCCGAGCGGCGTCTGGTCGTAGTAGCGGATCGGCAGGCGCTGCAGATGGGTGATCAGGCGCACGCGCAGGTCATGCAGCGCGCCCTGGGCCGCGACCGCGGTGAGGTAGACGGCGCCGCAATTCAGGGCCTGACCCGCCACGGTCGCGGCCAGGGTGAGCAGGCCCAGCGGCAGGAGGGCCTCCGGGCGGCGCGGCGTCAGGGCGTCGTCGACGACGTGCTGGATCAGCAGCGGCGGGACCAGGTCCAGCCCCTTGGCGAGCAGCACGCTCACGGCGATCAGCCCCAGCAGGCGGCGCCGGGGCCGCAGGAGCGTGGCGATCCCGGCCCCGGGGCCCGGGCGGCGCGCGGGCCGGGCCGCCCGACGTAGGGTCGCGGCGGTCCCGCTCATGCCGGCACCTCCAGCGGCGACGCCTGGTATACCGCGCGCTGGGCGTGATAAATGCGCGCGTACAGCCCACCGGCCGCCGCCAGCGTGGCGTGCGGGCCCTGCTCCACCACCCGGCCGCCGGCCAAGACGACCACCTGGTCGGCCTGGGGAAACGCCGCCAGCCGGTGCGAGCAGAGCACGATCGTCGCCCGGCGCTCCAGGGGCGCCGCCGGCCCGAACGCCGCGCGCAGGCCGGCGATGATCTGCGCCTCCGTGTCCAGGTCGACGGCAGAAAAGGGGTCGTCAAGCACCAGCAGGCCGGGCGCCCCGGGCGCCGCTACGGCGACGGCCCGCGCCAGGGCCAGCCGCTGGCGCTGCCCGCCCGAGAGGCGGCTGCCCCCCTCGCCGATCGCCAGGTCTTGCCCCGCCGGGAAGCCCTGCACGTCCTCCGCCAGGGCCGCGAGGCGCAGCGCGTCGTCCAGGGTCGGGGCGGCGGGCGCGCCCGCCGCCCCGA
>DATGEF010000702.1:0-8487 GCA_035310405.1 Chloroflexia bacterium
GCCCAGCGCATCAGAGGCGTGCTGCCAGTCTTCCGGCTTGCCCGGGTAGTTTTCCGGATGTTTGGGGTCCCAGTCGCTCAGTTCCACCTCAAATTTATCGAAGCCGAAATTCTTCATCACCGCGTAAGCGAAATCAATGCACGCTTCCACTTCGCTCTCGATCTGCGAAGGCATACAGAAAATGTGCGCGTCGTCCTGCGTAAAGCCGCGCACCCGCAGCAGCCCGTGCAGCACGCCCGACCGCTCGTAGCGATAGACGGTGCCGAGCTCGGCCCACCGGAGCGGCAGCTCGCGGTAGGAGCGGCGCTTCGTCTTGTACATCATGATATGGAACGGGCAGTTCATCGGCTTGACGAAGAACTCCTGGTTGTCCATCTCGATCGCCGGGTACATGTTCTCGCGATAGAAGCCCAGGTGGCCGCTCGTCTCCCAGAGCCAGGCCCGCCCGATATGCGGCGAGAAGACGATATCATAGCCGCCGTTGAGATGGGCTTCCCGCCAGTAATTCTCGGCGACGACGCGCATCAGCCCGCCTTTGGGGTGCCAGTAGATCAGGCCGGCCCCCGCCTCCTCGTGGATGGAGAAGAGATCGAGCTCCCGGCCGAGCTTGCGGTGGTCGCGGCGCGCGGCTTCTTCGATTTTGTGGACATAGGCGGCCACATCGGCCTCGCTGCGCCAGGCCGTGCCATAGATGCGCTGGAGCATCGGCCGCTTCTCATCGCCCCGCCAATAGGCGCCCGCGATGCTCAGCAGCTTGACGACGCCGACCGCGCCCGTCGCCGGGACGTGCGGGCCGCGGCAAAGGTCGCGGAAGGCGCCGTGCTGGTAGGTCGAGATCGTGGCGTCCTCCGGCAGCCCCTGGATCAGCTCGACCTTGTAGGGCTGGTCCCGGAACAGCTCCAGCGCTTCCGCGCGGCTGATGGCGGCATATTCATAGGGGTAATTGGCGGCGCGGTCGGCGGCCATCCGTTGCTCGATCGCGGCCAGGTCCTCGGGCGTGAGCGCGCGGGGCAGATCGAAGTCATAGTAAAAGCCGTCGTCGATCGCCGGCCCGATCGCGAACTTGGCGTCGGGAAAGAGCTGGAGCACCGCGCCCGCCATCAAGTGGGCCGCCGAGTGGCGCATCCGCGCCAGGTAGGCGTCTTCCGACTCCGTATCGTCCACCGCGTACGGATGCGGCGCATAATCGACTTCCGTTTCTTTCTCGATCCCCAAATGACTCATGGTATGCCTCCTCAGTCGTCAGTCGTCAGGCGTCAGGCGTCAGTAAGACGCGTCGGCAGCCGATAGTCCTTAGCAGATCGCATCGGTCACCGGTCACCAGTCACCGGTCACCCGCCCCAATCCAAAATCCAAAATCCAAAATCCAAAATCGTAAAAAAACGCCCCTCATCCACAGACGGGACGAGAGGCTTGGCTCACGTGGTTCCACCCGATTTTCCGCCGCCGGCCAGGCCGGGGCAGCTCATCGTGGCCGCTAACGGGGCCAGCCGGCGCGGTCTACTCGCGGCGCTGCCGCTTTCGACCGGCCACTCCCAGGGGGTTTTCCGGAGGCCGCCACCGGCCCGGGTTCCAGCCACTGCCCGGGCCTCTCTGTTGCGCGCGCCGCCGTACTCGTCCTGATCGCGGTGTTTGCAGATCTATCGTTGCAGTTATTATAGTCAGGGGCCGGCACCGTGTCAAGCGGGGCCGGGCAAAATCGGCCCATTGCTGGCGCGGATATCGGTCTTACGGCGGATAGCCCGCGCCCGGGGTAGCCGGGTATACTAAAAACGACGGCCGCCTGGCCGCTCCACTTGCCGACTGGCTAAAGACGACCTGGTATAAAGGAGACTGCCCCCATGACAACCCTATCGCTCACCGCCACGAAGATCGCATTGCTCGTGATCTGCGCGTCGCCACGATAGCCGTCAACCACCGGGCGTCTCCCTTGCCCCGCACTTCACGAGCCTCCTGATTCGCTGACCGGCCCTCTCCTCGCCTGAGCATGGCTCATGGAGGATAGCGCCCGGCCGTTGGGAAAGGCAGGTTCCTGTGCTTCCGACCCATTCGCGGGCCTATCGGATCTACATCGTCTTGAGCGCGGTCACCGCGTTCGCCAATACGACCATGTTTACCCTGCTGGCGGTCTACAAAGTCCAGACCGTCCATCTCGACGCGCTTCAGCTGGTGCTCGTCGGCACCGTGCTGGAAGCCAGCTATTTCCTGTGCGAAGCGCCGACCGGCGTGATCGCCGACACCTTCAGCCGGCGGCTGGCGGTGCTGATCGGCATGTTTACCCTGGGCGCCGGCTGGCTGCTGGAGGGCGCCATCCCGGCGTTCGCCGCCATCCTGGCCGGCGAGGTGATTATCGGCGTCGGCGAAGCCTTCCTCAGCGGGGCGGGGCAGGCCTGGATCGCTGACGAGGTGGGCGAGGCGCAGGTCGGGCCGGTCTTCCTGCGGGCCGCGCAGGCGGGCCAGGGGGCCGCCATCGTCGCCACGTTTGTGAGCATCGGCCTGGGCAGCATCGCCCTCAATCTGCCGATTCTCGTCGGGGGCGCCGCCTACCTGGGGCTTGGCCTCTTCCTGCTACTGCGCATGCCGGAGACCGGCTTTCATCCTACCCCGCGGGAAGATCGCACGGCCTGGCAGGCGATGGGCCACACGCTGCGCGCCGGCGTGCGGGTCGTGCGCGGCCGGCCGGTGCTGCTGGCAGCCCTCGGGCTCTCGGCGATCGCGGGCCTGGCCAGCGAGGGCTATGACCGGCTCTGGGAAGCCCATCTGCTGACCGGCTTCCACTTCCCGGCGCTCGGCCCGTTGCCGCCGATCACCTGGTTTGGCCTTATCAACATCGGCGGCATGGTGCTGGGCATCGCCGCCACGGAGATTATGCGGCGCCGGATCGATACCACGCACGCGCGCACCGTGCTCCGGGCGCTCCTGGGACTCCAGGTGCTGCAGATCGGGGGCATCCTGCTCTTCGCCCTCGCCGGCGACTTTACCCTGGCCGTGCTGGCCCTGCTCGGCACGGGGCTGATCGGCGGCCTGATTGGTCCGCTCTATAACACCTGGCTGACGCAAAGCATCGACGCGCGGGTCCGTGCCACCGTGATCTCGTTCACCAGCCAGGCCAACGCGATCGCCCAGGTCCTGGGCGGCCCGCCGGTGGGCGCGATCGGGTCCCTCGTCTCGCTGCGCGTGGCCCTCGCCGTGACCGGTTTCCTGCGGGCGCCCGCCCTGCTGATCTATCTGCGCCTGATCGGGCGCACCCCCGCCCCCGCCGGGCCGGTCGCGCCCGCCCCCCTAGAGGAGGTCTATGAAGCGCGCGGCTGATGCCGCAACTATCCGGCCCAAATTACGTTCGGAGGGTACTATAGAAACTCCCGGATGGTGCGCGCGATCGCCTCCGGCTCCTCATGGACCACCCAGTGTGAGCCGGTGAGGATGCGCTTGATCTGGAGCTGGGGCACGAACTGATCCAGCCCCGTCAGGTTGCCGGTCAGTAAGGCCCGATCCTGCTCGCCCCAGATCACCAGCGTCGGCACGTGGACGGTGAGCGCGCTCGCGGGAGGGGAATCCGCGCTCGGGGGCCCCCCGAGCGCGTTGGCGCGATAGTAGTTGAGAGCACTCGTCAGCGCGCCCGGCTGCGCCCAGGCGGCATGATAGGCCACGCGGTCGTCGTCGCTAAAGGCGTCGGGGCGGCTGGCCGTTCCGACCAGCATCTGGCCCAGTGCGGCATAGTTGTCGGCGCTGAGCAGCGTTTCCGCCCGCGCGTCGCGGAGTGTGGACATGTAGCCCACCGCCTGCTGCTGGGCGGGGTTAGCCGCCAGTTCGCGGGCAAACACGGCCGGGTGCGGGGCGTTGATAATCACCAGCTTCTCCAGATACTCCGGGTGGGCCATGGCGAAGGCCCACGCCACCACGCCTCCCCAGTCGTGCCCGACCAGGATGGCCGGCTGCCCGGGGCTCATCTGGTCCAGCAGGCCCCGCACGTCGCCGACCAGGTGGGGCATGGTGTAGTCGCCGACGTTCTCCGGCTTATCCGAGAGGTTGTAGCCCCGCAGGTCGGGGGCGACCACCTGGTGGTCCGCGCTGAACGCGGCCAGGATGTCCTTCCAGGCGTACCAAAACTCCGGGAAGCCGTGCAGGAAGAGCATCGTCGGCCCCGTGCCCGCGGTGACGTAATGCAGCCGGATGCCGTTAACCACGGCGTATTGGTGCTCGAACATCACTTCCTCCTCCTGACTGGACCAGCGCCCTGGGTGGGGAGGCCGGTTTCATCCAGTCGCTGGCCACCATGCGATCCGCCTGGTACTCCACCGCCCAGGCGCAGGCGCAGCATAGCACGGCCACTCGGATTCGTCAAGACGGAGATTGCCTGCACCGGACAGCTGCCAATCTGTGCTATAATAGCGGCCACGCAGCAGATACATCCGACCCGGGGGCATCGTTGGCCGCCCCGCCTGGTGATCGGGTAGCACCTGCCTAGCGGGGACGGAATAGCTGGGATTGTTATGTTCAACCACTCCCGCACGGGCCCCCTGATCCTGGTCGCGGATGATAGCCGGGATGTCCAGCGGCATCTCCAGAAACTCCTGGAGCACCATGGCTGCCGCGTTTGTGTGGCCGCCGATGGGCACGAGGCCCTGGCCGTCGCGGCCCGCCAGGCGCCGGACCTGGTGTTGCTCGACGTCCAGATGCCGCGGCTCGACGGCCTGGCCACCGTGCGCGCGCTGAAGGCCCGCCCCGAGACGGCCCATATCCCGGTCATCCTACTGACGGCCCTGTCCGGCACCGAGGCCACGCTGCACGGGCTGGATGCCGGGGCCGACGAATTTCTCTCCAAGCCGGTCGACGAGCACGAGCTGCTGGCCCGCGTGCGGACGCTGCTGCGGGTCAAGCAGCAACACGACCGGCTGCGCGACTATCAACACCGCCTGACCACCCTCTTGCGGGTGACCGAGCAGCTCCGCGTGCATGTCGAAGCGCGTGCGCTCTTAGCGGCGATCGCGGCGCTGGCCCACCAGCACCTGGGGTTCGGCAGCGTCGTCGTGACCTTGCTGGACCCCGAGGCCGGGCTGCTCAAAGTCGGCGCGCTGGCCGGCGTGCGCGACGCGCGCGCCCGCGACGACCTGGCGCGCACGACCTACCGCTGGGCCGATGTGCGTGCCCTCTTGCGGCCCGAATACCAGATCAGCGAGTCGTTCCTGATCCCGGATGAGGGTTTGGGCGGCGGGCGGCGCGTCGGGCGCCGGCCCGCCGCCCCGGTCGGCAACCTCTGGCAGCCGCAGGACAACCTGCTGGTCCCGTTACGGGCGGCCGATGGCGCCTTCTTCGGCATGCTCTCGTTTGACAAGCCGGTCGACGGCGTGCGGCCCAGCTATGAGCAGATCCAGCTCCTGGAGCTGTTTGCGCACCAGGCCGCCGTGGCGATGCAGACGGCCACGCTGTATGCCGATTTGCATCGCCATTATGCCCGCTATGTGGCGCCCGGCATCGCCGCGCAGCTGGTCGCCCGCACCACGCCCGCCACGCCTGTGGGCCGGCCGGCCGAGCAAGACCTGGTGATCCTGTTCGCCGACCTGCGCGGCTTCACCAGCCTCAGCGAGGGCTTGAGCCCCCAGGTGCTGGTCGACGAGGTACTCAATCCCTACTTCTCGCGCATGACGGAAGTGATCTACGGCTATGAGGGCATGGTCGACAAATTCCTGGGCGACGGGATCATGGCCATCTTTGGCCTGCCGGCCGAGCGGGGCGACGAAGCGGCCCGCGCCATCGCCGCCGGCCTGGCCATGCAGTCGGCCTTTCGCCCCTTGCAGGATGGCTGGGCGGCGCGCCTGGGCCGCGACATCGGCATGGGCGTCGGGCTGGCCTGCGGCAAAGCGGTCGTCGGCAGTATCGGCTCGCCCCAGCGCATGGATTACACGGCGATCGGCAGCGTCGTCAACGTGGCCAGCCGCGTCACCGATCTGACCCCCTCCGGCCAGGTGTGGGCCACCGCCGAGCTCAAGATGCGGGCCGAGAACTACCTGCTGGGCCGGCCCGACATTGCCCGCACCTACCCGCTCACTTTCCAGCCCCTGATGCCCACCACGATTAAGGGCAGCTCGGGCACGCAATCGCTCTATGTCTGCCTGATCCACGGCTGAAGTGGCCGGGGCGGGCCGGCGGTGTTATAATGGGGCGATTGCGATCCCTGCGACCCCCGGCCCTGCGGTCTATCCTGGTAGGCCGCGCTATCCTATCAAAGGAGCTAAGATAGCGCCATGAATCCCACCGAGTCCCACGACATTTATCTCGATCACGCGGCCACGACGCCGACGCACCCCGATGTGCTGCAGGCCATGCTGCCGTTTTTCACCACGCGGGCGGGCAATCCGTCCAGCGTGCATCACCGCGGGCGCGCGGCCCACCAGGGCCTCGAATCGGCCCGGCGGGCGGTGGCCGGCATCCTGGGCTGCCGCACCCGCGAGGTCGTCTTTACCGGCGGCGGCAGCGAGGCGGATAACCTGGCGATCAAAGGCGTCGCCTACCAGCACCGCGCCGCGGGCCACCCCAGCTCGCACGTGATTTCGATCCCGATCGAGCACCACGCGGTCGGCCATACGCTCGATCACCTGGCGAGCCAGGGCTTCGCGGTGACCCAGGTCCCCGTCGACCGCTACGGCCAGGTCGCCGTGGCCGAGATCGAACGCGCGATCCGCCCCGATACCTGCCTGATCACGGTCATGTACGCCAACAACGAAGTGGGCACGATCCAACCGATCGCCGCGCTCGGCGCGCTGGCCCACCGGCACGGCATCCTGTTTCACACGGACGCGGTGCAGGCGGGCGGCAGCCTCCCGATCCGCGTCGACGAACTGCAGGTCGATCTGCTGTCGCTCTCCGCGCACAAATTCTACGGACCCAAGGGGGTCGGCGTCCTCTATGTGCGCAGCGGCACGCAGCTGACCCCGCTGCTGCATGGCGGCGGCCAGGAGCATAGTGTGCGGGCGGGGACGGAGAATGTGCCAGGCATCGTCGGCCTGGCGGCCGCCCTGACCCGGGCCTACGCGCAGGCGCCGGCCGAGGGGCCGCGCATCACGGCGCTGCGCGATCGCCTGATCGCCGGCATCCTGGCCCGCATCCCCGACGCGCACCTGCAGGGGCACCCCACGGAGCGGCTGCCGAACAACGCCGCCTTCTGCTTCGCGGGGGTCAGCGGCGAAGACCTCTTGCTGCGCCTCGACCTGGCCGGCATCTGTGCCTCCAGCGGCTCAGCCTGTACCTCGGGTTCCACCAAGCCGAGCCATGTGCTCACCGCCTGCGGCACGCCGCTGGATCTCGCCCGCGGCTCCCTGCGCCTGACTCTGGGCACCGACAACACCGCCGACGACGTCGACTACACCCTCGACACCCTGGAGCAGATTGTCTCCGAGTTGCGGACCCGGCTCCCGCATGCCCCGGCCCGCACTGCCGTCGGGGCGACGGCCACCGGCAGCACGCACTAAACGGAATGCGGAGTGCGGAATGCGGAATGCGGAATCGCCGGTAACTTATATCCGCACTCCGCACTCCGCACTCCGCACTCCGGCTACGGCTCCGCGGCGGGCAGGGGCGGCAGGTCGCCCAGGCTGCCCAGGCCGAAGTGGCGCAGGAAAGCCAGCGTCGTGCTGAAGAGGATCGGATGGCCCGCCGTGTCCAGCCGCCCGCTCTCGGCGATCAGCCCGCGGCTGAGCAGGGTCGTGATCACGCCGCTACAATCGACCCCGCGCAACTGCTCGACCCGGGCGCGGGTGACCGGCTGCCGATAGGCGATAATCGCCAGCGTCTCCAGGGCGGCGTTCGAGAGGCGGGTACCGGCCTCGTAGCCGAAATACCGCTCCAGCTCCGGGGCCAGTTCGGGGGCGGTTACCAGCTGGACCTGGTTGGTCAGCCGCTGCAGGCGGATGCCCCGCCGCGCCGCGCGCAGGTCGGCCGCCAGCCGGTCGAGGGCCGCATCCAGGCGGGCGGCCGCTGCGCCCAGCCCCTTGCGTAACGTCTCCAGCGTTTGCGGCTCCGGCGCCGCGAATAAGACGGCCTCGATCGTCCGCGCTAGCTCGGCAATATCTTCCCGCTCGGCCAGGGGCTCCGGCGAGGGCCCGGGGGTCCCGCCGGGCACCGCGGATGCTTCTGATCCCACCTTTGGATCCCTCTTGATCTCCACGCCCTACACAAGTAAGGCGTAGTAGGGCGTGGTGCTGCGTACGGTTGCGTAGGGCTGCTGCTCCCGCCATATTATACACGACGCCTGCGGTACGCCTCAACAGGCGCCGCGGCACGTGATAATCTCGGAAGAATCACGGTATAATAGGGGGGAGGATGCTCAGGGCCATGGCGACGATACCTTATTTTTGTCCCCGGTGTGGTGCGGCGAACACACGGGACGCGCAATACTGTGATCAGTGCTCATTCCCGCTGCGTGGCGCGGCGCCCCCGCCGCCGGGGGCGCCGGGCCCGGCGGCCGGCGCCGACCGGGCCACGCAGCCC
>DATGEF010000703.1:0-22904 GCA_035310405.1 Chloroflexia bacterium
CGGTTGCGGCCCAAGGTGGTGGGGATAGGTACCTGCCAATGATACTCGGCGTAGATCCGCAGAAAGTCGCGGGCAAACTCACGCGCCTGCCGATGAAAGACCATGCCGGCCTGGGCCGGCGAGGGCCAGCCAGATTCTTGATACATGGCCGCGTGCTCCAGGCGATCCGCGGTCTCTGATTTCTCCAGCACTCCGCAAACATGGAAGAAGAGGAACTCTGCATCCTGCAAAGTCTCCATACCGAGGCGAGTTAGCTCCTCGCGTGTCCGCTGCTCAGGGGGTATATTGTACAAAGGACGGGCTAGCTCATTGTGGCCCATGGACAACCGAATGGGCCCATTCAGCAATACCTCCTTCCCACTGAGAAACTGGGTACCACAGAGAAACACAGAAATAGCTATTGTCCGCTGAGGCGTTAACTGATAGGCGATCTCACACTCTAGTGCTTGGTCCGAGGCCGTAATGGAACGGGCCAACGCCAGCAACTCGGGCGCCGAGAGGTCCGGCGCCACCGCCTTGAGGCCATGGGACCAGCGCTTGTCATGGGTCAGGGCATTTACCCAGTAACTACGCGTCAAAAGGCGTTGGATGAGGGCCACAAAGGCTTCGGGTCGATGGGTAGGATCGACATGAGCTCCGATAGCAATGGTAGTACTCATACCTTAAGGAAGCCTTGTGACATGTACAGCATAACCGTCAATGCGAACAAGTTCGGCAGGGACTGTTATAACCCCGAACCCATCTGTGGTTGCTGATTGTACCAGCAGATTCCCTCGAACTTCCCACCCGGTTGCCAATCTCGCATTCTCTGGTATTATAATCTCTAATGTGCCAATCTTGGTGCCGGGTACTTGATTTGTTAAATGGCGATAAACGTTACCAATCTGCAATAAGCTACGATCAACATCAACAGGGCCTGTTGTTACGGCCTTTACTTCGCTAATATTGAAACGCCCGGACCTGGTGGCTGAGAGGAAATCAGCAGCTAACGCTGATTTGCCAGGATCAATGACACCTAACTCTCTCTCTGTGTTCGTCATATTCAAAACTTTGTCAACGCCCCTATCCCCGAGTCCGATTATATCATCGCCGCGTTTAGTAATGTACTCCGCTGCTGCCAGATCAAAGGGTCTTAGCGGATTTGTTGTATCTTCAGCATATACCAGGCCTCGGATAGCCGGCCGGCCTACTTTGCCTGCCCAGCCTTCCAGGCGTAGTAAGCGGCCCGTTCTGCCCAGAAGCGCCGTATCTTCTACAGCCGCTGCTCCTTTACCCTCCGGAAACTCTGGCATTGCCGCGAGGATCAAGCTAATGCTGAAGGGATCCTCGTCGCCACATCCATTCCAGGCGCAGTCCACGAGGTTCGTCAAATCATTCCCCATTCTCTCTAAGATCGATGTCTCCGGCTCCTCCCTCGGAGGCATCTTGAGATCTGGCCAGGGAGCAGTTCTCGCCTCTGGGCGGAGCCAGGGCGCAGCCGAGGCTCGGGGGTAGGAGGTGGCCTGATTCCAACTCCTAGTAATCTGCATCGTATTAGACGCTGAATGTAGTGGCGCAGCCGCTAGCGGCTGCCCATTCCAGGTCACCCCTTCGGCCGCCCGCGTCTCGTCGTCCAGCCGCAGGCCCGTGTGATCGGTGTTATTGACTGAGTCGTCGGCGCCATACAGATAGCCATGCAGGCTCATCGGCTGCTGTGGGTTGCCGGCATACGGGTCCGTCGTCTGGAAGCGGCCGCTGCTGGTGCCGTACCAGCGCGCCCGCAGCTGCAGCAAGCCGTAGGTCGTGTTCTGTGGCTCCCCCGTGAAGCCGTAGTCCGCCGGCAGCGCGGCCGTCTCGACCGCCCCATAGGGGTCGTAGTCGTAGCTGGCCGTGACCGCGCCGGTGTTGTTGAGCACGCCGCGCACGGAGCCGAGGCGGTCACTGCTGTACCAGGCGCTGGTGGTGCCCCCGCTCTCGCGGCTCAACTCCTGCCCCCAGCCCCGCACAAACCAGGTCTTGGTGCCGGCGCAGGGCATCATAACTGTAGGTATTCGTCCCGTCGCCCACCAGCTCGCCGGCCGCGTCGTAGCTCCAGCCGTGGGTGCTGATCTGGTCGGCGGCATCGTAGGTGCGGCTCTCGGTGGTGCTGCCGTTGGTGCGCACGGCGGTGCGGTTGCCGACCAGGTCGTAGCTGTAGCCATAGACCGTGCCCGGGCTCTCGGTCGCCGTGATCACCCGCGTCAGCCCGTCGTAGGCGTAGTTAATCGTGCGGGGCGTGGCCCGCACCTCACGCACCGCGCTCACCAGGCTGCCGCGCGTCAGCGTGTAGCTATAGCTCTGGCGCACGCTGGCCCCGGTGCTGGTCGTCAGCCCGATCAGCCGATCCGCGCCGTCGTAGCTATAGACCGTCGCCGTGCCGGCCGCCGCGTTGCGCGTCAGCGTCGCCGGGCGCCCGGCGCTGGCCGTGAGCCGGCGCCCGCCGCGGTCGTAGGTGTAGTTGGGCGCCCGGGTGAGCCCGTCGGTGCTGCTGGTTTGGCGCCCGGCGGCGTCGTAGGTCCGCCCATGCGTGTGGCTCAGCGCGTCCGTGCTGCTCGTCAGGCGGGCCTGCCGGTCGTAGCCGTAGTGCGTCGTCACGTTGGCCGGGGTCAGGCTCCCGCCGGCATTGGCGATCACCTGCGTGAGCCGGTCGAGCCCATCGTAGCCATAGGTGGTGCGCAGCCCGGCGGGATCGGGACGCAAGACGAAACCCTCGCCGTTTTAAGTCATGACGACGAGCATATTGGCGCGGCGCTGGAAAGCGGGGCGCAAGGGTATCTGCTGAAGGATACCGATCCCGCCCAGGTGTTAGCCGCCATTCGGGACGTCGCCGCCGGGGAGGTGGCCGTCGCCGACCAGATCAGCCAACGGCTGCTGCGCCAGACCGTCCGGCCTCGCCGCAGCGCCGCAGATCGAACAGCGATGCGTCTGGCTGCGCTGACGTCGCGGGAGCGGGAGGTGGTGCAGTTAGTGGTCGACGGCAAGAGCAACGCCGAGATCGCCACGGCCCTCGCGCTGGCGCCGCGCACGGTGAGCCTGGCGCTGACGGGTGTTTTCCAGAAGGTCGGCCAGACCACCCGCACCCAGGTCGCCATCTGGGCGGTCGAGCAGGGGCCGCGCAAGACGCCCCCGGCGCCCTAACCACGGCAGGCGCCCATGTCACGGCGGTGGAAGTGGTGGCGGCGCTGGCGGGCAAGCTCGTGCGGTTGGGGTTTATACCGAATTGGCACGGCCAGGTAGCAAATCGCGGGGAGCGCCTGCGCTAGGCGCTCCCCGCGATGCGGCATTGTTAATGCGCGAGAGTGGCTTGCAGCCAGGTGTTCAGCTGGGCCCAACCAGTGGCGTTATCCAGGTGGGTGTTGAAGCTGTGTCCGACCTGGGGGAGACTCTGGACCGTGACGCTGGAGGCGTGCGTCCAGAACGCGGCTTCGCCCGGCGCCAGGGACGACGGAAATAGCGGATCGTTCTCGCCGAGCTGGACCAGCACCGGCCCCGTCACCTGATCGACATGAGTCAGCGAGTTATCGTCGAGCGCCGGCAGGACCGTGTTGAGCTGGCCGCGCGAGAACGTATCGGCGAGATTCGCGTTGTCGTAGTTGATTACCGCGGGATCGGCATCACCTGGGTTGTAGAACAACGCGTCGCGGATGTCGAGCGGGAAAGTAAAGTACGGCCATTGCTCCAGCAGGTTAATGAAGGAAATATCGAATCCGAGCGGGTGGGGCACATGGCTCAGCGCGGTGGTGACCAGGGCGTTGGCGTCGTGATACGTGCCTTGCTCATAGACGGCGATCACCCCGCCCATCGAATCCCCGACCAGGGCGATCTGGGGGAAGGCATAGCCGGTCGGATTGCTGGCCGTGTGTAGCCTGGCCAGGACCTGGTGTAGCCCGCTGGCCGTTTCATCCAGCGTTAGAAAGTCGCCATCCGGCTTGCTGCTTTCGCCCGACCCGAGAGTGTCCAAGGCCAGCACGGCGTAGTGCTGCTCGGCCATGTAATCGGCGTAGGAGTAGGCATGGCCGTCGATCGTCGGCAGGTCCCAGTAGCGGTGGTTGTAGGTCGCCTCGGAAACCAGGACCTGGAGTGTGCGCTCATGGAAGGAGCCATGGTAGTAGAGATAGCCGACCATCGAATAGGTTTGCCCGTCCGACAGCGTCACCGGAAAGACCAGGCGGTCCACTTTGAGGCTCTCGTCGGCGGCCGCGGCCGGGCGGGGGGGGGCCAACCCCAGGAGTAGGGCCAGGCCAAGAATCAGCAGACCGGCCGCCAAGCTACGCACTTTCATAACAATAATTCCTTTCACAAGATGATAACTCACAACTGACAACCAAATCACAGCGGGGCAGACATGATCGCCAATGATAATGGCAATAAGGACCCAAGTTAATTATCGGTCAATTTAGGGTGGCGTCTATCCCCCGTTGGTCCTATTTGGGTATAGGACATTCGGCAAAGCGAGTCTAGTCCGCGGCCGGCTCGTGAAAAAGGATCGCCGATCGGCAACTATGCCCTAACGGTAATAAATGCACAGGCTATTGACAGAATGCATACTTATTACTACAATATAACGGTGACTACCGAGTTGTTGTCCAAGCGCAAAACGCTCACCCTGACTGCGAAAGCAGCGGCGCTACTCCCCAAGCTCGCTGGCATTCGGGACCAGGGCAACTATGTGAGCCAGCTGATCGAGGCGGCGGCGATCGATCACGAACGGCGGGTGACGATCGCCCAGGCGGATCTGCCCGTGCTACGGCACCTGGTGGCTACGCTGACGCTCGAACTCGCGACGGTCAAAGCCCAGGTTCAGGAACTCAACGAACTCAAATTGTACCTCCAACAAACTCAAGGCCGGCGCTTGAATCCCAAGCGGAAACCGGCAGCCAAGCCCCCAAGGGCTAATCCAGTAAGCACTCGCTGATCCGCAGATCAGCCGCTTGATCGTTCGCATCACAGGAACATACGCGCGTTGCTGAGGATGCACAGGAGATCACCAATGGTCGAATGGTTGATCCAATGCCGCAATGCCGATCCTGAGCAAGTGCGTAAAGGGCGCTCGCTCAGCCGCCTGTTGTTGACTTTCTTGGTGCTGGCCGTAGCCCTGACGCTCAACAATCTGTTTTCCCCGCAAGCGCAATTTCTGCTCATCGATGGCGCCTCGGCGGTGATCGTAATAGGCATCTACCTGCTCAATCGGCGCGGGTACGTTGCGGCGGCGAGCAGTGTGCTCCTGACCCTGATCAGCGCCTCGATCATTTTGGAAGCGGTTTCTTTCAAAGGCGGCAGTGCCCTGGAGTGGGCCTACCCCGCTGTGTTCGTCGTGGTGATCGCCGCGGCCGGGGTGTTTCTCTCCTGGCCGGCCATCGTGATCGGCATCCTGATCGCCACGGCCTTTACTAGCTGGTATTATTACGCCAGCGACATTCCTTTGTTGCGCACGTACCGCCTCACGGATAGTGCGGGCACCGACACGATTGTCGTCACCATGATTATGGTGTTCGTGGCCGTCGGGGCCCTCTCCTGGCTCTCCAACAGCTTGATCGGGGAAACGCTCCGCGACCTGCGTCGCCGCGCCGCCGACCTCCAAACCGCCTACACCGCCTTGACGGCCCAGACGCAGCGAGAGCACCATGTCGGCGCCAACATCGGGGCTCTGGCCGCGCAATTGGCCGCCGTCAGCACGCGCCAGGCGACCGGCGTCGCGACCCAGGCCGAATCGATCGGCTATATTGCCAGCACCGTGGCCGAGCTCCACGCCACCGCCGACCAGATCACGGCCGTCGCCG
Source organism: Chloroflexia bacterium (assembly GCA_035310405.1). Lineage (GTDB taxonomy): Bacteria > Chloroflexota > Chloroflexia > QHBQ01 > JAICKM01 > JAICKM01. The sequence continues at coordinate 5,799 of DATGEF010000703.1, forward strand.
CGCAGGTCAGCGGCGTCGCCGATACCGCCTTACACAACGTGGATCGCGCCCAGGGCCTCGTCATGCAGAGCCGGGAGGCGGTCACCCGCAACCGGACGCAGGTCCATATCGTGATCGAGCGCATGACGACGCTGGAGCGGCTCGCCGGCCGGATCACCGGGTTTGTGAATTCGATCCGCGCGCTGTCCGATGAGACCCAGCTGCTGGCGCTGAACGCGACGATCGAGGCGGCGGGGGCCGGCGAGCGGGGCCGGCGGTTCAACGTCGTCGCCATGCAGGTGCAGCAACTCTCGGTGCGCTCCAATCAGATCGTGGACCAGATCCGGGCGGTCATCGGCGAGCTCCACGAGGCCAGCCGGGTGGCGCTGGATGCGACCCAGCAGAGCATCGCGGTGGCCAACGAGGTGGAAGCCCTGGCCGACGAAGTACGTCAGGCGCAGGAGCAGGTGGTGGGCGCGGTGCATCGCACCAACGAGCTGATCCATCAGATCTCGACGGCGACTAACCAACAGACCCAGGCCACCCAGCAGGTGACCCATACCATGCAGGCGATCGCCCAGGTCGCCGATACGACCACCCAGGATACGGCCGCGCTGGAGGGCGCCATTCAGGAGTTGACCCAGGCCGCGGAACTGTTGGAAAGTACCATGACGCGGTTGCGTAACCCGCTGCTGGCGGGTAGCCAGCCCCTGATCTGGGAGCCGGCGCCCGCCTGACCGCGGACCAGGCGGCCAGCTCCGGTACGGCGAAACCAGCAGCCAAACGCTCGAGTGCGCGATAAGCAGCCTGGCGTTGCCAATAGACGCGGACTGATATTGGAGACCTACTTACAGGCCTTTCGCTCATTTCTATGGCGGTGCGGAAGAATGGGTCACCAGGTTGGTGAGCATCTGGGCCAGCGGCGCGGATAGCGGGTTTTGACATAGTTTTGACATAGTCCCGGATCTATAGTACCGTAATGGGCCCACCTCGTCTAAATTTGAGCGAAAGACTTGTACTTATGCCTGTATTGGACGAAATTGGCAGCCTGCTGAGTCAGTTGGGCAATAACGTCACCAGTCCCACCGCCTACGATACAGCCTGGGTGGCCGTCCTCCGGTCTTCAGAAGCGGACTCGGCGACCCCGTTGTTCCCCGAGTGTTTGGAATGGATCAGTACGCACCAGCATCCTGATGGGAGCTGGGGTGCCCTCTGGCCGTATTACCACGACAAGCTCCTTTCAACTCTCCGCGCGATTCTGACCCTGCAAAGTTGGGGCCGGCGTACTGCGGATAGGCGCCGCATCGAACGGGGCCTGGCCTACATTTGGCAGCACGCTAGCCGCCTGCCGCAGGATCATCTGGAAACCGTTGGGTTCGAGTTGATCTTTCCAACCTTGTTGGACGAAGCCGAGAAGCAGGGCCTGGCCTTGCCCTACGCCATTTTTCAGTCGATTCACCAGCTACGAGATGAGAAGCTCGCCAAAGCCTCACTAGATCTGGCCTATCAGCGGCTAGTGCCGCTGGTAGTGAATCTGGAAGCGCTGGGTGGGCACTTTAAGCAGCAGCAGGCCCAAGGAACTCAAGAACAGATGGGGGCCGTGGGCATGTCCCCGGCGGCGACAGCCTACCTGTTGAGTCACTGGACCGATAATAGCGACGCCGCCGAGTACCTGCACCAGGCCCACCAGAGTATCGCGGGCGGTGGGATACCCCCTTACTTCCCGCTGGAGACTTTCGAGAGGAGTTGGGGGTTGTATTTTCTGCACTACGCCTATCCCGACCTGTATTCGGCCTTTGCCAAGGAAAGCCGATCGCTGTTGGAGTTTTTGCACACCACCCAGATCCCCGCAGGGTGGACCGCTACCATGCGATCGTCGATCAAAGAGTCGGATAGCACAGGCGTTTGTTTCGCGGTCCTGAGCCGCGCGGGCTATCAGCTCGATGAGCAACTTCTCTATCAATATGCGGAACCTGGTGTGGACCACTTTCGCTGTTACCGCTACGAGCGGAATCCGTCGATCACTGCCAACGCGCACATTCTGGATGCGCTACGTTATTGTGATCCTCATCGGCGGGAACCCTATGTGGCAAGAATCTTGCGGTTTCTCGCGGCGAGTCGAGAATTGGGCGGCTACTGGCTCGACAAATGGCATGTGAGCCCGTACTATCCCACCTGCCAGGTGGTCCTGGCCGCCTACGATGTTGCGCCCCAACTGCTGGAGCCGGCGATCGATTGGATCGTCCATACGCAGCATGTGGGGGGGGGCTGGGGCTATTACAGCCCGACGATGGAAGAGACGGCTTACGCGATCCTGGCCCTGGCGGTTTGGCGCGAGGCCGGGCATAGTGTTCCAGACGAGGGGCTCGCCCGCGCTGCCGACTATGTGCGCCAGAATTTCTCTCCGACGACACTGAACTATCCGCCTTTATGGGTGCATAAAACTCTCTACACCCCGGTCCAAATTGTCCAAGCGGCCGTGCTGGCGGCGCTCTTAATTTGCGAAACCCGCCTGTAATGGGCAGAACCGGGTCGTCATCCCGCCTGGGCAGGATCTTGCTCTTGGTGCCCGATCTGTCGCAACCCAAGCGGCGTGCCGAATCCCAACGCCAACAACAAGAGTCCCCCCCCGATGATCAACAACGTCAGGGGGGTCCCGATGTAGGCGCTGATCCCTGTTAGGACCGCCGCGCCCAGCGATCCGAGGACCAGATTCAACGTGCTCGCGGCCGCCGTCAGCCGCCCCAGTAGCGCATCAGGAGTCACCTCCTGGCGGAATGCCAGGGCCACGGTATCCCGCAGAGTCGAGCCGAAGAAGGCCACCAGGGCCAGCCCTGCAATCGCCGGGAGGGTTGTCTGAAAGCCGATGGGGGCCAGAGCAGCGCCGATTAGCCCGCCGCCGCCCCAGCAGGCAATCCCAAAACCCCACCGGCGCCGGACCCCCGCCGCCACCACCCCGGCGCCAATAGCGCCCAACGCCGCAAAGCCGAGCACCAGGCCCACCCCGCTATCTCCCGCCCCCAGATCGTGCTTCAAGCGGTAGATGAAGAGGTCCGGCACGGGAGCCGTCAGGAACAGAGAAGCAGCTAAAAAGAGGGAAACGACCCGGAGTTGCGGCGCCTGGATCAGAAACCGGACGCCGGCCAACAGATCGGCGGGCGCCGTGCCGGGCTGGGGTTCTCGCGGATCGAGAGGATCGATCGGCAGGCGAATAACCCACAGCGAGAGCACCGAAGCCAAAAAGGAGAGAGCGTCGACTCCGATAGCGATGGCGGGCCCCCCCAGGCCTTGCGACACCAGCCCCGCCAGGAGCGGCCCCAGCAGAAAGGCGACGCCGATACTGATCTGCAGGCGGCTGTTGGCGGCGGTGAGCTGGGTGCGGTCAACCAGATTCGGCAGCAGGGCCGCCAGGCCGATCTGGAAAGTATTCCCCAGGAAGCCTCCTAGCCCGGCAACTAGATAAAGCAGCGCGATCTGCGGACCTATGTGTCCCCAGAGGAGGGGGATCGCGCCATAAAGCAGGGCCCGCCCGCAGTCGCAGCCGATCAGCAACCAGCGGCGATCCCAGCGATCCACGAGTAGCCCGGCCACCAGGCCGGCCGCCAGTTGCCCGATGCCGAAGATCCCGGTGATCAGGCCCATCTGGGCGATAGAGCCGGTAGCCTGCAAAACGAGCAAAGGCACCGCCACGAAGGCGAACGTGTCGCCCAGGATGGAGAGGGTCTGCCCGGCCCAAACGATGTTGAAGGTCCGGCTGTTGCTGTCCATTGCGGCTTTCCCCGTCCAGCAGGTCCCGACTACCCGCCACCGACATCTATGGCCTGGTATTGGCGTATCAGCAGCGGCAAAGCGGAAAGGTCGCGGACGATGCCCTGGGCGAGCGCATGGTCTTGACGCCGCCGCTGCACCAGGTAGGCGGCCAGGCCCAGCGCGCGCGCCCCTTCGACACAGGGGAGCTCGTCGTCGAAGAACAGGCATTCCGCCGCGCCGACGCCCAACCGGGTCAGCAGATACTGGTAGGCGGCCGGCGCCGGCTTCGACGCCCCGATCACGGGCGCCGCGGCCGCGACATCCACCAGGTCGGCCAGGCCGGCGGCCTCTAGCGAGGCATCCAGGCTGGCCAGCGAAAAGTTCGAGAGGACCCCCACCCGCACCCCATGGGCGCGGGCGGTCAGGAGCGCCGGCCGGACATCGGGAAACGGCCGTACGAGCGTGGTATAGTCGAAGCGCTGCAGCTGCTCACGGACGGCCCGGGACAGCGCCAGGTCATCACATAAGGTATCCCAGAAGCCCTGCCAGAAACCCTGTTCTGCCGCCAGATCGCGGGGAAAGCCGACGCGTTCTCCCCACCGCTGCCAGCGTTGGGCCAATTCATCCAGGGAGAGCGGCAACAACGGCTGAAAGAATACGAGCGCCGCCCCGAGATCAAAGTCCGTCAGTACCCCATCGCGATCCAGGATCACTGCCTGGATCGGGGGGCGGGGCGGTGGGCCCGCGCTGGTCCCGTCCGGCGCCTTTTCTTGCATGCCCCGAGTCCTTTCGTGCCGGCGCGACGGGGACCGGCTACCCCGCCCCCGCCCGCGCTCTGCCTGATCCCTCAATTCTCGGCGAGGGCGCCATCCGTCGGATACCAGAAAGGGCCCAGGCGCCGGCCGAGGCCCAGGATGCGGCTCTGCTCCAGGGTCGATTGGTAAACCAGGGCGGCATCGGCCCGGCCGGTTTTGTCCTCCCGCCAGGTCGCGCGCCGGTACGCATAATCGTAGAGGATGGCCCGCAGCTCAGGCGTAGTCAGCGAATAACCCGGCCGCTGGCTCCAGTAGCACTGCATTTGGCCCATCAGCAGCGGCGGCAAGAGATCGGGCGCGGCGATCGGCTTACCCGTAGCCAGCAGGAGCGTGGCGGGCGGGATCGCGGCCCCATAAACCAACGCGATCGCCTCGGCCTGCGTGCGCGCGCCCGCCGCCCCGGCCGCCAGGATACGCCGCCACAGGGCCTCATGGGTGGGCGTGACGGTCCACCAGACGGTATAGCGGCTATCCGTCAAGGTCTCGGCCTGCAAGCGTGCGGCCGTGGGGTGCAGCTCAGGGAGATCCTCGGTGCCCACCAAGCGCACCCGCCAGCCCCGGCGGATGTATTGCGCCCGCGCCTCCGACCCGCCGATGTAAGCGGCCAGCTCCAGAAGCTGCGCCCGGTACGGCCCCACTTCCTGGAGCTGGCTGGGGACAAGGGCATGGGTCACAATATGGTGGACTCCATGCTGGAACAACAACGCACAACAGGCGATCTGCTGTTCCAGGCCCCAGCGGGCCCAGGCCTGGGGATCGCGCGGGTCGATCCCCGCCAGCACCGCCTGGCGCCGCGTGCCACCGGCCGCGTAGATCACCGTCGACGGGGCCAGCGGCGCGATCTGTTCGGGAGACAGCGCGAGAAACTCAGCAAGGCTGGGTTCCGAGGGGTCAGGGGTCATGGCGGCTCCTCTTTAGATGGATCACCATAGTGTCTTTGCTGAGCTTATTGTACAGCAATTGTCCAGAGGAGAGAACCAGGAAGGCGCGGCCCTACCCCCTAGCCGGCGGGCGGGTCCGCCACATCCGCACCGGCCAGGGCAATAGCCTGGTCCACGGTCAGGGCCGCGCCCGCGGCCTGCGCCGCCGCCCACGGCGCCGGGCCCAGGCGCTCCTGCAGGGTGCGCTCCAGGCGGGCTTCGGCCGCCTCCAGGATCGCGGAGCGGCGCGCGCCCAGCTGCGCCCGGAGGGCGGCCGCGGCGGCCAGGAGCGTGGCGGCCCGGACGGGATCGGCGTCCGCGGCGAAGGCGGCCAGCGCCTCCAGGCTGCGGGCGATCCCCGCTTGCTCGCCCCGCCGCCGGTAGTGGGCCAGGGCCGCCGCCAGGTGCGTCGCGGCGGCGGGCCGGTCACCCCGCTCCCGGGCGACCTCCCCGAGCGCCAGGTGGGTCGCGGCCAGCCCGGAGTCGTCGCCGAGCGCCGCCTGTTGCCGGGCGGCATCCGCCAGCAGGCGCGCCGCCGCGGCCCCATCGCCGGTCTGCGCCGCGACCAGGCCCAACCCGTACCAGGCGGCGGCGACCCCTTTTTGGTCGCCCACCGCCTCGCGCAGCGCCAGGCTTTCTTCGTACAGGAGCGCGGCGCGGGCGGCGGCGCCCTGCCCGTAAGCCAGCTCCCCCAGCGTGGCGAGGGCCAGGGCCAGTTCGCGTTGGTCGCCGAGCGCCTCCAGGATCGCACGGCTCTCGGCCAGCAAGCGGCTCGCGCCGTCGGGGTCACCCTGCGCCTGCGCCAGGATCGCCAGGTTCAGCAGGCTGCTCGCCTCGCGCTGCCGGTCGCCATGGGCGCGATGCAGGCTCAGGCTCTCGGCGTAATACGCGGCCGCGCGCGGGAAGTCGCCCAGGTAATAGGCCACCAGGCCGAGGTTATTGAGGGCAATGGCGATCGGGCCGCTCTCGCCGATCTGCCGGCGGCGGGCCAGGCTTTCGGCAAACAAGGCCAGGGCCGTGCTGAAGTCCCCCTGGCTGCCGGCGAGGACGCCGAGCCGGTTGAGCACCTCGGCGATGCCGGCGGCGTCGTCTTGCCCGCGATATAGGGCCAGGCTCTCGTCCAACAACGCCCGGGCGGCGGGGTACGCGCCCTGGTTCGTGGCCAGGGTGCCGGCCGCGTCGAGCGCGCGGGCGCGGAGATCGGCCGGCGCGGCCGGCGCGCCGCCGAGCGCCGCCTCCAGCCAGGCCCGGCCCTCGCTCAGATAGCCGCGGATCTGCCAGAAGCGCCCAAGCGCGGCGGCCAGGTGCAGCCCGTCCGCGGGGGCGGCCGCCAGCAGCCAGGTGAGGGCCGCCCGCAGGTTGTCATGGTCGGCGTCGAGCGCGCTCAGCCAGGCCGCCTGGTCCGGCCCAGCCAGCTGCGCCGCCCCGCTCGTGGCCCACGCTTGAAAATAGGCCGCATGGGCGGTGCGCAGGGCCGCCGTGGTCCCCAGCTCCTCCAGCTGTTCGAGCGCATACTCGCGGATCGTGCCCAGCATCTGGTAGCGGGAGGGGTTCGCTGAGCCGGGCTCGCGCCGCAGGAGGCTATGCTCCACGAGTGTGTCCAGGTCGGCCATGGTGCTGCCGGTCACGGCGGCCGCCGCGGCCGGGTTGCAGCCGCCGACGAACACGGCGAGCTGGGCGAAACGTTGCTGATCGGCCAGAGGCAGCAGGCGATAGCTCCAGCCGATGGCCGCGCGCAGGGTCTGTTGGCGGGCGGGCAGGTGGGGCGCGCCGCCGCCGAGCAGGGGTAACGCCGTGGGGGCGCTGACCGCCTGGCCCAGGCGCGCCAGCAAGGCGGCCGGCGGGAACAGCCGGATGCGCGCCGCCGCCAGCTCCAGGGCCAACGGCAAGCCATCCAGGCGGGCACAGATCGCGGCCACCAGTGGCGCGTTCTGCGGCGTCAGCGCAAAGCCCGGGTCGGCGTCGCGGGCCCGCGCGACGAACAGGGCGATCGCGGGCACCTGGGCCAGCGCCGGCCCGGGGGGGAGGGCCAGCGGGTCCGCCAGGCCGAGCGCCGGCACGGGGATCACCCGCTCGGCCGGCAGATGCAGCGGCGCGCGGCTGGTGGCCAGCACCCGCAGGCCCGGTGCCCCGGCCAGCAGATCGGCGACCAGCGGCCCGGCCGCCGGCAGGTGCTCACAATTGTCCAGCACCAGCACGAGCCGGCGCGCGGCCAGATAGCCGGCGAGGGCGGCGGGGATCGCCCCGGCCGCCCCCTCCCGGACGCCCAGCGTGGTCGCGATCGCCGCGGGGATCGCGGCCACATCCGCGATGGAGCTGAGCGACACGAACCACACACCGTCGGGAAAGGCGGCCAGGACCGTGGCGGCGACCTGCATGGCCAGGCGGGTCTTGCCGATCCCCCCGGGACCGGTGAGCGTGACGAGCCGGGGGTCCGGCGCTGCCAGCGCCGCCCCGGCCTCGGCCACGAGCGAGTCGCGCCCGATGAGGGGATTGAGCTGGGGGGAGAGATTATTGGGCAGTTGGTCCAGCGTGCGCAAGGGCGGGAAGGTGGCGGGGCCGGCGGCCCGATCGAGCTGAAAGATCCGCACCCGGCCCAGCAGATCGGCCAGGCGATGCTCGCCCAGGTCCCGCAAATCCCGGCCAGGCGGGAGGTGGGGGCGCAGGGCCGTCGCGGCGGTGGCGGAGAGCAGCACCTGGCCGGGATGGGCGGCGGCCAGCAGCGCGATCACGCGCGCCGCCGGCGGCACCGCCTCCGGGCCCGCCGGCAGGCCGGCATGCAGCGCCAGTGGCAGCGCCGCCAGCGCCGCGGTGTCCAGCCAGGCCAGCGCGGCGGCCGGAGTCGGGAGCTGGGCCAGCCCCGCCGGATGGGGAGTCTCGTGCAGCAGGCCCCCGGCCGCGGCCACACTCGCCGGGATGCCGGTCGCCGCCGGATCGGGGGGGAACGCCACCCAGATCCCTGCCCTGTCCCCTGGGTCAGCCATCGCTCAGGCCCAACCGCCGGTAGACGGCGGTCAGCGGCGCGGGCGCCCACCAGTTATATTTACCGAGCAGCCGCATCGTCGCGGGCACCAGCAGCATGCGCACGACCGTGGCGTCGACGAAGACGGCGAGCGCCAGGCCGACCCCGAATTCTTTGAGCTGCAGCACCGCGCCCGCGGCAAACCCGCCGATGACGATGACCAACAACAGCGCCGCGCTGGTGATGATCCCGCCCGTTTTCTGCACGCCCACGGCCACCGCCGCCCGGTTATCGCCGCTCTGATCGAAATGCTCTTTGACCCGGCTCAACAGGAAGACCTCGTAGTCCATCGAGAGGCCAAAGGCGATCGCAAAAATAATCACCGGCATGAGCGCGTCGATGCTGCCGAGCGACTCGAACCCGAGCAGGTTCGCCAGGTGGCCATCCTGGAAAATCCAGACCAGCGCGCCGAAGCTGACCGACAGCGACACAATGTTCAGGATCACGGCTGTGAGCGGGACGACGAGGCTGCCGAGCATCAGGAAGAGCAGCACGAAAATGACGCCGACAATCAGGCCTCCGGCCACCGGGACGCCCCGCCCGAGGCTGGCCAGGTAGTCAACCTGGTAGGCCGGGTCACCACCCACGAGGATCTGCAGATCCCCCGGCGGGAGCGCCCGGATGCGCCCGACGAGGGCCTGGCTCTCCGGCCCCAGGGGATCGCTGTCGTAGAGCACATGCACCCAGCTGTAATTGCCCGCCGCGAAGGTCGTGGCGGCGCGTTGCGCGAGCGGATTCAACGCCCGCGCGGCGGCGGAGTAGAGCCCTTGATAGGCCGCTTCGTCGAGTTGCGGGCTGAGCGTCACCAGGCTATCCACCCGGCGCACCCCCGGCAGGGCCTGGAGTTGGCGCGTATAGGCGTAGAGGGCGCGCAGGCTCGCCGGGTCGAGTGCCGCGCCCGGGGTCTGCACGATCAGGATGATCGGCTGGGTTTCATTGGGCGGGAAGTCGTGCAGCAGGCTGTCGTAGACCGCGCGGCTCTGGAAGCTGGACGGCAAGGCGCGGACGTCCGGCACCTGGATGCGGGCGCGCAAAAAGGGCAGCCCAAGGATCAGCAGCGGGATCAACGTCAGCAGGAGCACCGGGACCGGATAGCGCATGACGAACTGGCTGGTGCGGTACCAGAAGCCCTGCTCCATGCTCGCGGCGCCGCTCGGCGTCCAGCGCCGCCAGCGGAGCGGGATGGCCCAGGCATTGATTCGTGGGCCGAGGGTCGCCAGGATCGCCGGCAGCACGGTCAGCGCGGCGAGCATGGCGACGGCCACCGAGGCGGCGGCGGCCAGGCCGATGCTTTTAAAGAAGGTGCCCGGAAAGACCGCCAGGCTGAGCAAGCTGATGGTGACCGTCAGCCCGCTAAAGAGGATCGTGCGCCCGGCCGTCTGCATCGTCCGCGCCAGGGCCTCGACGACGCTCTCCGGCATGCGGGCGAGCTCTTCGCGGAAGCGGCTGACCACGAACAGACTGTAATCGATCGCCAGGCCCAGCCCGAGCATGATGATGATGTTGACGGCGTAGACCGACACGTCGATGAACTCCGTGGCCACCCGCATGACGAGGAGCGCGCCCAGGATGGCAAAACCGCCCATGGCCAGCGGCAAGCTGGCAGCCACCAGGCTGCCGAAAATGAAGACCAGCAGGATGGCCAGGATGGGGAAGGTGATCAGGTCGGCCTGCTCGATCGCCCGGCGCGCTTCCTCGTTGCCTTCCTGGCTGCTGACGGGGCCGCCGCCCAGCCGGATCTGCAAGCGATCGCTCTGCAGCTGGGGCCGTAGGGCGTCCAACGTCTGCTGCTGCGCGGCGTCGTCGCCGCGCAGGCCGACGACCACATAGGTGCTGTGCCGGTCCGTGGAGACGAAGGCCGGGGCGTGGGTGGTGTAGAAGCTGGTGATATCCCCGACGCCGGGCTGGCGCGCCAGCGGCGCCACGACGGCGGCGACCGCTTGCTGATACGCCGGGCTGTCGACGGTGGCGCCGTCGTGCGCGGTGAAGAGGACCAGCAGCGCGGTTTGGTCCTGATGAAACTGCGTGCGGAGCAGATCGTCGACGGCGATGTATTGGGCCGCGGGATCGGCGGGATTGGTGAGCTTGAGCCGGCCGAAGACACTGGTCCCGTAGAGCGCCGCGATGCCCAGAAACAGCAGGCCGGCGCCGAGGACCACCCAGCGCCCCCGGTAAAGACCTCGCGCGAGGGTAGTAAACATCCGATCCTCCTATAGGCGATGCTGCGATTATACACTAACTGCGCCGTCGGTTGCGTGGATCTTGTGGCACCGTTTGGGGAGGGGGCAGGGGGAGAGGTCTCGTGCCGCCCGCGCATCCGCCGCCCCGCCGGGTTGCAAAATCCTGCCGCGCACCCGGGCGGAGGTAGGGCCATGGATCGGGGGCAGCAATGTGCTATAATACAGAGAGATGGCAATACACAGAGACGACTATGACGTCGCTGCCCGCTCGGGCGGGCACGTTCTCACTCTATCCTCGGAGGAACCGGATGCCCACGCCGATCGACCCCTGGCTGGCTGACCTGATCCAGACTCATCTCGACAGCCTGGCCGCCGACATGATCGCCTACGTCCGGCAAAGTAGTCCGGCGCACCAGCGCCTCGATCCGGCCGCCGTGCGGGCGGGGTTTGTCGCCTTCTACCAGGCCCTGGCCGCCGTCGTGGCCACGGGCGACCCGGCGCCGATGCGTACCCACCTGCGCCAGGTGATCCCGCTGCGCTTGCAGGCCGGAGCCAGCGGGGCCGACCTGGTACGCCTGGTCGATACCTTACAGGAGCAGGTACTACAGCTGATCGACGCCGCGGCCGGCGCCCCAGCCCAGGCCCAGTCGGCCCGGCGGCACCTGACGACCGTGCAGAACAATGTCCGCCTGATCGTCAGCGAGATCAATCTCCAGCACCTGGGCGATAGCTAACCCGCCGACTCAGGCGACCTCCCGCCGTAAGGTCAGCGCCGCCACGCCGACCATGAGCGCGGCGAAGCCCAGCAACACCGCCAGCTCGGGCAGAGTCTCGCCCAGGCCCTTGCCGCGGATCATGATGTCGGTCAGCGCCCGGTTGGCATATGTCAGCGGCAGCACCTGGGCGATCGCTTGCAGCCAGCCGGGTAGGTCTTTGACCGGCCAGAACAGCCCACTCAGCAAGCCCTGGGGCACAATCACCAGCGGGATGAACTGCACGGCCTGGAGCTCGGTGCGCGCGAAGCTGGAGAGGAAAATGCCGAGGTTCACCGCCCCCAGCGCCAGCAGCAGGGTGATCAGAAAGACCCAGGCCAGGTTGCCAATGTAATGCACCTGGAGCACATACGCCGTGAAGAGCACAATGATCGCCGATTGCAGCAGGGCGAAGAAGCCAAAGCCGAGCATATAGCCGAGCACAATGTCGCCGCGGGACATCGGCGAGGCGGCCAGGCGCTCCATCGTGCCGAGGGTGCGCTCGCGCAGGAACGAGACGCAGGTGAGCAGGAAGATCAGGAAGAAGGCGAAGAAGCCGATCAGCACCGGGGCGAAGTAGTCGATCGCCGTCAGGCTGGTGCTGCCGTACAGGAGTTCCGGCGTGACCTGCAGGCCGGTGCCGGCGCCGAGAGGGGCCCCACCCCCCCCCGGCAGGCCGGCCGCCGCCCGCGCCATGGCCGGTAACAGTGCCCCCTGGACCGCCGGCAGCAGCGCCGTGGTCTGCGACGGGTTCGATCCCTCCAGGACCAGGACCAGGCTCACGGGCCGGCGCGCCAGCAGGTCCGCGGTGAACGTCGGGCTGAAGATGAGCGCGGCGTCGACCGTGCCCGCCCGCACCGCCGCGCGGACGGCGTCGGCATCGCCGCTGAGGCGCACGACGTGCAAGTGGTCGCTCGCGGGGAGCTGGTCGATCAGGCGGTCGGCCGCGCTAATCCCGAGTGGGCCCGACGGCTGATCCAGGTTGCGGACCCCGAGCGTCACGGTATCGGTCGCCTGGGAGCGCAAGAGGTAGCCGAGCAAGGCCAGGATCAGCACGGGGGCGACGAAGAGCAGGGCCAGGGTGCGGGGATCCCGGCGGAATTGTTGCACGATCCGGGTCGCCAGGGCAGTGATATGGGCCAGGCGCATGGGGCACTCCCTTCTGGGCGTTATGATTCATCCACGAAGGACACGAAGGACACGAAGAAGACGAAAAATACGAAGAAGACGAAAAAGAGAATGGTTATTGGCGTATTGTTCCCTTACTGGGTCGGCACGGTTTCTGGAGAGCTGACGCCGGCGAGGGCCAGGAAGGCGTCTTCGAGGGTGGGCTGGCCAGTCTGGGCGCAAAGGCTCGCCGCGGTGCCCTCGGCCAGGAGGCGGCCCGCGCGGAGGAGGCCCAGGCGGTCGCAGCGGGCCGCCTCGTCCATCACATGGCTCGAGACCACGATGGTCACGCCTTCTCCGGCTAGGCGCCGAAAATAGCTCCAGAAGGAGTAGCGCAGCTGCGGATCGACGCCGACGGTCGGCTCGTCCAGTAGCAAGAGCTGCGGCCGGTGAACGAGCGCGCAGGCCAACGACACACGCTGGCGCATGCCGCCGCTGAGGTTGGCCACGAGGGTATTTTGCCGATCAAGCAGGTCGACCAGGCCGAGCACCTCCTGGATGCGTGCCGCGCGAGCGGCAGCGGCGCCGAGGCCAAACACGCGGGCGAAGAAGGTCAGGTTCTCGCCGACGCTGAGGTCGCCATACAGGGCGGGCACCTGGGTCATATAGCCGGTCAGCGCGCGGACGGCCGGGGCGGCGGCGGGCACCGGCTGGCCCAGGACCTGGATCGTGCCGGCATCGGGGCGCACGAGGCCGAGCAAGCTGCGGATCAGGGTGGTCTTGCCCGCGCCGTTCGGCCCCAGCAGCCCATAGATCATGCCCCGCGGCACGGTCAGGCTGATGCCGTCGAGCGCCCGCAGGCCGCCAAATTGCTTGACCAGCCCCGTGACGACGATCGCCGGGGCGGCCGCGTTCCGGCCGGCCGCGTTATCCCCCGCGACCATCGCCGCGGGTGCCTCGTTGCGGACGGCATCCATGGCCCCGCCTCCTTACCAGCAGCTGTTGTTAATTAGACGATTGATTAATTATCAAGGCCATTATAGATCCGTCTGGGCAGGCTGTCAAGAGGATGCGGTGGGGTTGGTATTGGCGTAGGGACACGACACGAGGCAAAACCTGGATATGCGCTATCCTACTTTGAGGAATCTCTTTAAGCATTGCTACAAGCGGCCCGGTCGCCTACTTGGCACCAAGCTTACCGAGTGCCTGCACAGCTTCCTGACGCACACCAGATTCCGTATCTTGAAGGGCAGAGATGAGTGGTTCGAGTGCTCGTAGGTCGCCAAGCCTGCCCAAAGCAGCCGCAGCAACAGCGCGGACAGCGGGACTGGGATCCTTGAGCGCTGCCATTAGAGGGAGCACCGCATTCTTATCTCCTAATGCACCCAAAGAAATAGATGCGTATCTTCGTACTTCTTCAGCAGAATCATTTAGCGCCATAATGAGCGGTTCGATAGCCTTCTGATCGCCTAATTTGCCTAACAAACCAGCTGCACGCTGGGCTACCACTTTGTCTTCATCATTCAGTACTTCAAGGAGAGGTTCTATAATTGTGGGGTCGTGAAGACCGCCTAACTCGTAAACTGCCCATTGACGTTTCTTGCTTGCTGCATTCTTGTTTCTTAACAAATGAATGAGTTCAATTCTAGTATTTTCATCTAATTTCTCTAATGATAGAAGCCATTCGTTGAGCTCAGTATCAGAATTCAGTTGCTGTTTCTTTACTAGCCTCGCAAGAATCCTTAACCGCTGTTCGAGCTCCCTGAACTCCCAAGACTCCTGTCTAGCCACCTTTAAACTATGAGTGTTTCTAAGAGAGTAGGGAGTGCTATGCGCGATTCCAGGAGTCTCGAAGAACCAGCGAACCAGTGGTTCGGTCCCCAAAATCGGATGACCAGGAACCGAGCCCATTCGCTCGATTATCCAGGCGCGTAACAGCATTGATTTCTCTGTCGCCGGGGGACGGAAACTCGGATGCTCATGCTGGGCCATATGGTCGTATATGGCGATTGCCACCTCAGCCCATGCGAGATTAGGCTCTTGATACTCATCCTCCATAAGCGATTCCATCCACTGGGGCCACTTAGCCTGTCGTGTGGCAATTTCGGCCAGCAAAATCCAGTTAAATCCTTCAGGGGCTTGCGCGTGTCCTTCGTTAACTCGGTTGAGCCATGCCTGGACCTGCTTAGCACTTTGGTTCAAGAGCTGATCCAGAAGTTGATCTGCGGATAACCCACTCATAGCGTACTCCTGCATCTTTAGTTCTACAGCTGCATCTCGTAGCTAAATCGACAAGCCGGTTTCGTGCTTAAGTGCAACTGTAGTACTTAGCAGACGAAGTCGTGCGTAGTGGGGGCTTGAGTTGGTCTGGTAAGATAAATTCGCAGGCGTGCCCCTGCTTTTTACTCGCTGCTCCATTATAGCACGCTTCTTATTGGAAGGACCCTTTTGTGACCGCCATCGGAAGATGAGTTGCTGCTCTTCGCAGGTTTTGTCTACGCAATGCTTATATACCGTTTTCCGCAGTAGCCGCGCTCGCAGGCGCGAGGATGCGGATGAGGGCTTCCAGCCCCAGCAGGTAGCTATCGACCCCCAGCCCGCCGATCAGGCCCCGGCACACCGGCGCGAGCACCGAGGTGTGGCGGAAGGACTCGCGGGCGAAGACGTTCGAGAGATGCACCTCGACGGCCGGGAGGCCGGACCCGGCCAGCGCGTCGCGCAACGCGTAGCTGTAGTGCGTGAACGCCCCCGGGTTGATCAAGATCCCGGCCGCCCAGTCGTGCGCCTCCTGGATGGCGTCGATCAGGCCGCCCTCGTAATTCGATTGGACGCACTGCAGCTGCGCCCGGGTCCCGGCGGCTTGCGCCAGCAGCGCGTTGATCTCGTCCAGGGTCGTGCGGCCATAGATCGCCGGCTCCCGCCGGCCCAACATATTCAGGTTCGGCCCGTGTAAGACCAGGATCTGGGGCATGGCGAGTCTCCTATCAGCGCACACGTCATTGCATACATCATTGCCCGCGCGTCTCGGCCAGCGCGGCCAGCACCGCGGCCTCGGGCACCGCCGATTCCACGCGCACGGCGCCGACGGCATGGGCCAGGACGAAGCGTAAGCGGCCGTCCTGCCGCTTCTTATCGGTGGCCATGGCGGCCAGCACGGCGGCCGGGTCGGTCGTGGGGGGCAGGCCGGCGCCCCACTCCACCGGCAGCCCGTAAGCAGTGAGCAAGCGGGCCGTGTGCTCGGTCAGGGCCGCGGGCGCGAGGCGCAGGCGCTCGGCCAGGTGGGCGGCCACCATCAGCCCCTGGGCGACGGCGAAACCATGCGGCAACTGGTAATTGCTCAGTAGCTCGAAGGCGTGGCCAAAGGTGTGGCCGAGGTTCAGCAGCGCCCGCTCGCCCTGTTCATAGGGATCGGCTTCCACAATCCGTTTCTTCACCGCGATCGCCAGCGCCACCATCTCTGCCGAAGGGGGGGCGCCGTGGTCCAGCAGGGCCAGCAGCGGCCAATCGCCGGGGCTACCCTGGATCGGGGCCTGCTCGGACCCCGTCGGGCCCGGCCCGATGATCGCCGCCTTGATAATCTCGGCCATCCCATTGGCCACCTCAGCCGGGGGGAGCGTCGCCAGCGTCGCCAGGTCCACGATCACCGCGGCCGGCTGCTTGAAAGCGCCGACCAGATTCTTGCCCAGGCGGTGGTCGATGGCCACCTTGCCGCCGACGCTGGCATCGGCCATGGCCAGGAGCGTGGTCGGCGCCTGGACCAACGGCACCCCCCGCATATACAGGGCGGCCGCCAGCCCGACGGTGTCCCCGACGACGCCCCCGCCCAGCGCCAGGACCCAGCCGCTGCGATCCAGCCCGGTCTCGGCAAAGCCCGAGATGAAGAGATCCAGGGCGGCCCAGCCTTTGTGTGCCTCCCCCGCCGGCATGGTCACCAACGCCGGCTGGAAGCCGTGCGCTTTCAGGGCGCTCTGGACTCGCTCGGCGTGCAGGTGGACGACGTGGCTGTCGGTGGCGATCGCCACATGGGGGTGCAGTCCTAGCGTGGTGGCGAGCTCGCCGGCTTCTTCGAGAATGTGTGTGCCGATTATAACGGGATATGTGGATTCCGGTGTACGGATCAAGATCGTGCGGCTCACGCTGCCCTCCCCCCTAGCTTCCTGCGCGCGCTACCCGCTCATAGACGGCCAGCACCCGTTCGGCGACGGCCTCGACGTCCAGGCCAGTCGTGTCGACCTGCAAGGGGATCGCGCCATAGACCGCGGCCCGGGCCGCCAGCAGGCCGCGGATCGCGGCTTCCGGGTCGCCGGCCAGCAGGGGCCGCGCGGCGACTCCGGCCGCCGGCAAGCGCGCCACCAGCGCCGCCGGGGCGCAGGTCAGGCAGATCAGGACGCCCCGCGCCGCCAGGGCGGCGCGGTTGGCCGGGTCGACTACCGCGCCGCCGCCCGTGGCCACTACCAGCCCGGCCTGCGGCGCCAGCGCCCGGCAGAGCTCCGCTTCGGCCGCCCGGAACACCGCTTCGCCATCCTCGGCAAAGATCTGCGCCACCGGCTTGCCGAAGCGGGCCGCGAGGGCCGTATCCAG